>DASRZQ010000113.1:0-3665 GCA_035686205.1 Geobacteraceae bacterium | reverse complement strand
AAGGCTGGCGTGGCTCCCCATTCCCGCCCTCATATTCACCATAGCGGTACTCAATATTGCCGTTGAACCTTCCGTATTCTACGATCCCCCCTGGCTGATACCGATTACCAACACCCTCTTTATCGCTGCAATATGTCTTGCCGTGGCCTATATCGCTTTGAGGAATTACCGGGGCAGCGGAAGAATCCATATCCTGCTCCTTGGATGCGGGGTGCTGATTTTCGGTATCGGCGGGGCCTTGGCCGGATTCGTAAGGGGTTTTCCGGACGGCGCGAACCTCAATGTAACGATTTACAATACCGGCGCGCTGGCCGGAGCGCTTTTTCACTGTGTCGCAGCATTTATTCTCATAGCCGGGATATCTCCGGAAGCGGGGTCGCGACAAAAAGGTCTTTGGCTGACAAGCGGCTACCTGGGCTCCATTATTTTCATGGCCATATTAACAGCGGCAACCTTCCGGGGGTTAATTCCGCCTTTTTTCATCCAGGAAGTGGGCCCCACGCCATTGCGCCAGGCAATCCTTGGTACCGCTGATGTCCTGTTCGCCTTTTCATTTCTTGTTTTTCTGGCCACATATCTGAGGAACCGGGAGAGCTTCCTTTACTGGTACTCTTTTGCCCTTGCACTCACTTCCATAAGCCTGACCGCTTTTTTCATCCAGCATTCCGTCGGCAGCCCCGTTGGATGGACGGGAAGGCTCTCGCAGTACCTTGGCGGCGCATACTTTCTCGTTGCCCTTGTTACGGCCATCCGTGAGGCCGAGGCGAGAAGGATGTCATTTGACAACATCATCACCGCCTCCCTGACTCCGGCTGAAGAAAGGTTCAGGGCACTTGCCGAAAATTCGCCTGACGTCATCGAACGTTTCGACAAAGAGTTGAAACACGTCTACATTAATCCAGCCGGTCTCAGGCTGCACGGCAAACCGGCCACCTCCATAATCGGCAGGACAATCGGAGAAGCCGACCTCCCCGAGCCTTACGTTGAAATCTGGAATGAACGAATTCGGAAAGTTTTCGAGACAGGGGAATCACTGGAAGTGGAGGATTATTTCCCGGCGGCAAACGGCCCGATTTTTTATCAATCCCGTTGCGTTCCGGAGTACGGATCCGATGGAAAAGTAGCCTATGTCCTCGTCATCTCCCGCGACATAACCAGCATCAGGAAGGCACAGATACTGACCGAGCGGCAGCAGACCCGGATCGAGGCGGTTAACCGGATACTCCATTCCGGTCTGACCGCCGCGACGGAAGAAGCGCTGGGGGAGACCTGCCTGGCAGTGGCCTTGGAGATTACGGGAAGCACGTTCGGCTTCATCGGCGAGGTCGGTCCGGACGGTCTCTTCCACGATATCGCCATCAGCGAAACCGGCTGGGAGCTCTGCGCCATGTACGACCGAACGGGGAAACACCGTTCCCCCGGCGATTTCCAAGTCCATGGCATCTACGGAAAGGTGATCCGCGACGGAGCGGCTTTGTTCACCAATGATCCCCCTTCTCATCCCGACAGCATCGGTACCCCCGCGGGTCACCCCCCCCTGACCTCTTTTCTTGGCACCCCTCTGTTCCGAGAAGGCCGGACCATAGGCATGATTGCCGTCGGCAACCGGGACGGGGGCTACAGCGATGAACAGCAGGAATCACTGGAAAGCCTCGCCCCGGCCATCGTCGAGGCTTTTATGCGCAAGCGGGCGGAGAACAAGGTTTTGCAGTTGAACCGGGAGCTGCAGCAGCGGGTGGCGGAGCTCCAGACGATTTTCAATACAGTTCCGATCGGCATGGCGATTACCAACGCCCATGGAGGAAATATCCTGGCCAATCGAGCGTTTGAAGGCATCTGGGGCGAACCGCGACCGGCAACGAGCTCCGTCTCGGATTATCATGCTTACAAGGCCTGGTGGGCAGAGACGGACCGCCAGGTCCTGCCCGATGAATGGGCCTCCTCCCGCGCTACGCGGCGAGGGGAAACAGTCATCGGACAACTGATGAGGATCAGGCGGTTTGACGGATCTCACGCCTTCGTCCATAACAGCGCCGCACCGATTCCGGATGAGAGTGGACGCATTATGGGGAGTGTCGTAGCGATTATGGACATAACCGAACGAATGCAGGCCGAAGAGGCGCTTCGCCTGGCCCACGACGAACTGGAGAAAAGGGTCTCGGAGCGGACTGGGGAACTGGCGCGAGCCGTGGAAGCATTGCAGGCGGAGATCGCGGAGCGCAGGAAACTGGAGCAGCAGCTCCTGCATTCACAGAAGATGGAATCCATCGGCGTTCTCGCCGGAGGCGTGGCCCACGATTTCAACAACATGCTCAACGCAATTTACGGCTACGGCGAAATCATAAGGGATAACGTAACCGGTTATGACGAACTGGTGAAGGACAGCATAGATCAGGTGCTGAAAGCCGCCGCGCGCGCCGCGGAGCTAACCAGGGGCCTCCTCGCCTTCAGCCGGAAACAGGTAACAAATCCGAAACCCGTGTACATAGACGACGTAATCGCCAATACCGGCAAAATCATCCGGAGGGTCATCGGAGAGGATATCGAATTCGTAACCGAATTTCTCGACAGGGAGCTGCTGGTCATGGCGGATACCGGCCAGATGGAGCAGGTGCTGATGAACCTTACTACCAATGCGCGCGACGCAATGCCCAACGGCGGCCGCCTGTCGATATCCGCATGCAGGACGGAGGTGGAAAACGGGGCCGAAACCCTCTATGACCTGCAGGCGCCCGGCGGCTATGCCCTTATAAGCGTCGCGGATACGGGCACCGGGATCGAAGGCGATTCGCTGGGAAAGCTGTTCGATCCCTTTTATACCACCAAGGAAGTCGGCAGGGGTACCGGCCTCGGGCTTTCCATCGTTTACGGGATCGTCAAACAGCACAACGGATCCGTGCTGGTCATAAGCGAACCCGGAAAAGGAACGGCGGTCAACATTCGCCTGCCGCTGATCGAAGGCACCGCCGCGGAGGAAGAGGAAAAGACCGCCGATCCGCTTGACGGCGGCACGGAAACCCTCCTTCTCGCCGAAGACGAGGAAATTGTCAGGTCACTCCTGAAGACGATCCTGGAAAGGTCGGGCTACAGGGTAATCCTCGCCGCTGACGGGAAGGAAGCCGTGGCAAAATTCAGGGAACACGATGACATCTCCCTTGTCCTGTCCGATATGATAATGCCGGGGAAAAACGGCAGGGAAATCCTGGAAGAGATAAGAAGCATAAAACCGCGTATCGGGGTGATTTTCATCAGCGGCTATTCCGCGGACATTTTGCCCAAAAAAGGGATCAGAGAAGAAGGAATTGAATTCATCACCAAACCCGTCAGAAAAGACGAACTGCTGCGGAAAATCCGGGAAGTGCTGGACCGGGTGTGAATACCGCTTCATTCAGCCCACCTCGCGTGATCCCCTGGGCATAAGACGTCCATCATTTCCCCTTCATATACTTGAGTTGAAGGTTGTTCGGAATCATCCAATCCGCCTGGGCTCTGGCGGGAAGCGTTTTTTTCATTTCGGCGGCGACGGCGGCGACATCACTGCTTTTTGTCGACAACTCGCGCGCCTTCTCATCAAAGGCAATCAGGTAGTTCTTCATCTCCGCAATGTCTTTTTTGCCCGATATCGGACCGTGTCCGGGGACTATCCGGTCCACGTCGAGCGTCGC
>DASRZQ010000112.1:0-19358 GCA_035686205.1 Geobacteraceae bacterium | reverse complement strand
TTGCGTACGGTCTATGTCATCTTAAGGTTTTGACTGTAAGTACGGATTTTACCCCTTCCTTCTTATCCATCCCGAATCCCAGGGAAAATGTGCCGCCCTTTATTCCCAGCACCTGCTTCAACGCCCGGCCGTCATACATCGGGGCCCAATGAACCGCGTCCGTTCCCACGTACAGCATATAACGGCTGAAAAAATACTCCAGTTCCGATTTGCTCATGTTTGTGAAATCGAGTTTTTCAAGTTTCGCCAGCTCTTCCTTTGTCGGATTCTCCGGCAGTTTCATCATGAAATAGAGTCTCTGCTTGATCAGAACATCTATTGATTTCTGATTTACACCCAGGATGTTGTTGTCGATATCGAGCGTCAGCGGAAACGTGTCGCCCTTGTCGAGGTAGCCGGCATAATCCTTCAGTTCCGCGATGTTGTCCAGCTTCTCGAGTTCGCGGACATGACGGATATGCGAGGGTTCGAACTTTTTGACGACGATGTTGTTTCCGCCGCATCCGGCGGCAAATACAAACAGAAAAAGCAAAATTATCTTCCTCATGGCACTCTCCTTTCTCTTCTCCCCTTAGCTTAAGGGGAGGTCGGGCCTGCACGCTAAAGCGCTTCGACGCGCAAGCGGGAGGGGTTATTTTACGGCCGATCCATAACTCCCCCTCACCCCCTCTTACCTTAAGAGGGGGAATTAAAACGCCGCAGTTCGTTTGAACTTTCCGATTATTATTAAACTTTTGACAATTCCTATTTATTTTCGCTGCCCCGCGCTCATGGCTCGTCCTCCCGGTATTCGAGTATGTCTCCCGGCTGGCAGTCGAGAAACCTGCATATGGCATCCAGTGTCGACAGCCGGATACCCTTGACCTTGCCGGTCTTTATCAGCGACAGATTCTGCTCCGTAATTCCCACATACTCCGCAAGGTCTTTCGATTTGACCTTGCGCTTTGCAAGCATGACGTCCAGGTTTATGATGATTGCCATATCCCTTCCTATATAATGAGCGCTTGTTCTTCCTGCATCTTTCTTGCCTCGTCCATGACCCAGGAAACAATGAGCACGGCAATCCCGACGAATATGCCCGTAAAATCTCCCCCGTCCAGTCCAATGACCAGCAACCTTTTCCCCGGCGGGTTGTCCAGCGTGAGGACAATGCCCAACAGCGTCCGGTTCACGATGTCGCACGCCACCCAGACCATGAGGGTCCGGCCAAGAGCGCGGTAACAGTCCACGTTGCTCTCAGTGAATATGCAACCTCTTTCATACAGGTAAAACAGGTTCTTGAGCTTCAGCAAGGCGAAGATGAGCGCGGAGAGCGGCACCATGTCGCACAGAAAAGCAAGCATGCGGCTGACGGCCGGAATATCGTGGTCCACGCGGACCGGGAGCGGGATCATCGGCGCCATCGCATAAATCCTGTTGAAAAACACCCAAAAGACTGCGCACAGGACAGGCAGCGAGACTATCAACCAGATGCAGGCCAGTCTCAGCTTTCGGCTTACGCTTGTTATGCGCTGCGTGTTTTCCATTGTACCCCCTTCCTTGCCGGCGGAGACGCCGGTCACGAGTCTGACATATTTACGCCGCGGCAGTATCTTGTCCCTTCAGCGCCGGGGACCTGATCTGTCATACTCAACTCCTTAACGGGTATGACCGTTCCAAAAGAGAAAAAAGCCAGGATGAGAAATAATTAACAGAAAGAAATGGCTGAGTCAAGAATAATTATTGTTTTACAATAAAATATTCTTGTAATTCGGTAAACATGAACAACAAGGTGAGGAATTCCATAAATATTTTATCTTCAACAGCGATTATCTGAACCGACCGGATAACCGCCGGAAGATTTCGGCGATAGCGATCAGCAGCAGGTTTCCGAGAACAATAACCGCGAAGATCGCCGTAACCAGAAACGCAAAGCCGAGGCAAAGCCACGGTGTGATTTCATATCCGACACACCTCCCGAATATTCCAGCAAGACCGGCCAGTAACAGGTAAAGAAGAAAAAGCGCCCATGACACTTCCGACAGATGCTCCAGCAATTCTTTGGTAATTTTTCCCATGCGCCTTTACCGAAACAATTCGGCTGCCTTACCTGATTCGGCGTGGAATGAACATTGGAACCTTGCGCTGATATTCCCGGTAAGTGTCGCCGAATTCCGTGATCAGATCTCGTTCCTCAAGGCGGGCTCCGACAACTATCCAAACCGTCCATATAATGTTGAACAACCGCCTGTCCGTCGTCAGATCCGGGCTGGACCAGATCATTAAAATGCTGAAAAGATAAAGGGGATGGCGGACTACGAGATACGCGCCTCTTGCGGTGAAAGGCATATTGCTCGGCTTGATGCCCCGCAGATAGGCAAGGACCGGCCTGACGCCCAGGGGATCAAAGGATTTCAGCGACAAACCTCCCCACATGAATCCGAACAGCGACAGCCAAAAGAGGATGCGAAACAACAAGCGAAAAATACCGGGCGCCGTCAGGACAGGCGTTCCCTCCTGCCAGAATACAAGCGGAACGGCCAATGCCACGCCCGATGCTATGGCGTAAACGGCCGCGTCGAACTCCTCCGGAACGAAGCGGGCCAGCCTTTGACGGAATGGCCTCCTGACCATGCCGCTGTGCTGGACGAAAAACAGCATGGAAAGGCCCGCATCCAGACATAAAGTCCCGCTGTGGCTTAATCCCGGGAATTTCAGGCCGAAGGAACCCGCGTAAAGAAACACTGCGAAGGCGACCAGGGAACCCCCACCCAGAAGGACGGAAAGGCCGATTACAAAATATGCAACCAATCTGCGCATAAATCACTCAAGACAATTCGTAATAAATCACTTTATGCAACTCACCAGAAGTACACCAATTCCGCCTCCACCTGGTCATTCTTCGAATACCTGCCGAACAGGGACTGCGGAGGACCGGTAAACGCGGCAAGAGTCACACCGGCTTTCCACGAATCAGTGAAAACGTACCAGGCATTCGCCCTGGCCATGCCGTCGCCGTGTTCGGGGTTGAAGGCAAGGTTAAGATTCGTCTCCACCTTCTGGTTCATCCAGAACACCTTGAGGTTTGCCCAGAGGAGGGTCTCGAACCTCCGGTCATAGAGGGTGTCCGGCCTGTGGATGATCACCGTCTGCTGGGCCTGCATTGTCAGAAGCACGTCCTCAACGATCCGGTAATCCGCCGCGACACCGTAGTCGATCGCGTCGCTCCTGTGTTCGTTCGGGTTCAGGGGAAATACCCCCGGTGCCGGTGCAGCGGGATATCCCCACAACTCCTGGCGGGTATTGAACCAGCGGTCAAAGGTAAAAGCCGCTTCCGCCCGCAGGCTCCAGCCTCCCCTCACCGTCGCCGCATCCACGCCGATCGATGTCAACTTGTGGAAATCGGGCACGAATCCGGGGTCAATCAGAACTTTTCCAGGTTTGGGGTTGATTACCAGAGCGGTTGTCTTGAACACCGGCCTCGGGTCGTAGCCTTGGAACAGGTTCAGCGCCCACTCGATATCGCCGGCATGGCGCACGCGCAGGCCAATTTCGCTGTTTTCCGGGGTGCACGGCGGCAGATCCGGCTCTTTCGGGACAATATCCGAATTCGGAATTCGCGACAGGTTTGCGAATTCCGATTGCCCGAACCAGCGTTCATTCGGCTGCGGCAGCCGGTACGGAACGAATACGGGGACCCAGACCATGTCGAAGCTCCAGTTTCCACTGTTCAGATTTGCGGACAGGGAAGGAACCCCGATTTTCCTGTCCTCCAGCGGCCTGAGGATAAACCGGGAATAGTCCCAGGGATTGAGAAGATCGTTGATTGGATATTCATCGAGCCTGCCCCAGGCATAGCGCTGGACCCCGGCCCTCAACTCCAGGTCATTTGCGCTGTAGGCACCGTACAGTTCCTTGAATTCCAGCCAGGGAGTATTGCTCTGGTATACGCCGTCCCAGGTCTTGAGCAGCGCATGGTCCCTCACGGGATGTTCCACACTCCCGTCCCATCCTCCTTCGAGCCAGGAATGGAAGCGCCATCTGGACGGCGGAGTATCGACCTTCAGCCTGCCGGTGAATGACGGGTCTTCCTTGACGCTGTCGCTTTCCAGCGCGGGGCCGCCGCGCAGATCCAGCCTGCCCGAGACCGAAAGGAAATCGCCTGCCAGGCAGGTGGAGGCGGGGAAAGTAATTAACAGGATGGACAGGAAAAGATCATGATTCCTGAAAAGCAATTTATTGGCCATGGATGCATACTGATTTACACGGAAAAAAAATGATGATGCTCTGAATTCAAGTAAAGTTAAAAAGATTTTATTCTGATTTTGAGATTTCATCCGTGTTTATCCGTGTTCATACGTGGCAAAATAATGTTTTCCAGCATGTCCGGGTTGCGTGGAAATACTGAAGGCTCAAATCCTGTCCATCCTGTAAATGAAATTACCTTCCGGCCCGCTCAAGCGACCGCTGCGTGAACAGCTCATCGGGAAAATGCGTATGATACTTGATGCTCTCGATGGCCAGCTCGGTCCGGTGACCGGTCTTCCTGTTCTCGACTTTAAGGCTTAGAGGAGTCGGAATGCCTTCGATGATTTTTATGTTCCTGAAAACCCCCTCCCGGTATATGTCCTTGTCCTGGTAATAGTCTATCTTGAGCTGCACCCAGAGATCTTTCGCCACCCAGGCCACGTATCTGGTGTATTTGCGGCGGATCTTCGGAGTAACCTCGACGACGTAACAGGGTCTGCCATCAAAGTTTTCTTCCTTCAGAATGCTGAATTTGTAGTCATCCAGGTTCGGCGGGCCGCCGAAGTCGTCGTATGTGAAATCGGAGCCGAAGAACGAGTCGTCCTGGGATGTGGTGGGAATCCGCCTGACCCGTTTGTATTCGGGAAAATAGGCCCAGAGGTCCCTGTCGGCGAACGTATGGGCAAACATCAGGAAGCCGACGTCCTTCAGGTCCGGCGGGGACTTGAATACCACCAGTACCTTGTACGCCTCCGGATCGGCCCTTTTGCCGTACTCGACAAGGGTCCTGGTACGCTTGCCGCCGCCCTTGTCGAAAAGGACCATCGTCACTTCGGTTTTCCGGTCAAGCATTTTCGAACGGACCTCGTGCACCTTTTCATACACCTCCCGGCCGCTCATGGAATAGGAAGGTGATACAAACACCATCGAGAAAAAGAGGCTGAGCAACAATGAAATCCGGGCGCAAGACACAAGGCGCAAGGCACAAGATTTTACCCCTTTGCCTTTTGCCCTTCGTCCAGTCCCCTTTGCCTTTTGCCCTTCGTCCAGTCCCCTTTGCCTTTTGCCTTTTGCCTGGTCTCCTGCTCTTTGCCTTTCACCTTCTCTTGCGCCTTGCGCTTTGCGCCCCGTGCCCGCTTCACTCATACGTCAACGCCTCCACGATATTTGTCTTTGCCGCCCGGCGGGCGGGATACAGCCCCGCCAGCGCCGACAGCCCCACCGACATGACCATTGCCCAGGCAATGGAGCCGTAGGGGATACAGTACTGGACGAGCGAGCTGTAATTGGCTCCTTCAAGGGTAATCCAGCCCGTTATAATCCCCGCCCCGGCGCCCAGGATACCGCCGGCCACCCCCATGAGCACCGACTCGATCACCACCACCCCGGAGATCTGGCCCCTGAGCATGCCGATGGATCGCAGCACCCCGATCTCCCGCGTCCGCTCCAGCACTGACGCCAGCAGGGTTATGACGATGCCGAAACAGGCGATGGTCAGCGTAATGGCGCTCAGGGCATAGTTGAACATGAATGTCTGGTCGATCACCCTGCGTATAGCGTCCTTGAATTCCCGGGCCGGGAGGACAAAAAGCTTTCGCTCGGTCCCAAGTCGCTCCTGGATGGCTTCCCGCACCGCGGCGACGTTTGCTCCCGGCCTTACCCTTACCGAGAACTGGTCGGCGAGCATGTCTCCCCAATGGCGCTGGTATGTGTAGAGATCCATGCTTATGGCGCCGCCGTCGTACAGGTAATCAACCACCACCGCGACAACGCCGAAGCGGACGGGACCCGAAGGCGTCGGCAGCGTGATATAGTCTCCTGGTCTGACCTTGAACTGGGAGGCAAACGGTTCGCTGACCACCACGTTGTCCTGATGCGGCAATAGCCGGCGGATATCCCGGTCGTCGCCGCGGACGACCATGAAATGGCTGTATTTACCCCTGCGGGCCAGGTCGGCGATAGACAGCAGTACCCGCCTGCCGTTATAATCCATGTACACCTTGCGCCACGGGTCCGCCGAGAGCACGCCCGGTACCTTTTCGATCTCCCGCCACATATCCACCGGCATCGGCACGGTTTGGGCGTTGGTGCTCGAACTGGGGTGGCCGGCTGATATGATGATGTCGGCGCGGATAACGGCGTCCAGCCAGGTCATTACCGATTCCTTGAGGCTGTAAACGAATCCCGCCGAGTTGACGAAAACCGAAATGCCGAAGAATATTGCCGCTACTGCCACCGCGTTACGGGTAATGTTCTTCCGCAGGTTGAGCCCGGCCAGCAGCCCCGTGGAACCGAGACGGACCGCCGGCACCCTGTGGAATATGATCAGGAAACCTTTCAGGAACGCGGGAGTGAGCAGTGATATGCCCAGGAGGAGAAATATCTGGGAAGAAAACAGAAACGTCCTGTTGCCGAACAAAGGTGAAGACTCCGTTAATTTGTATGTGCAGAAAACAAGTACTGAGAGGATTAGAAAGAACGCAGCGGCAATGTTCAGGCGCCTGGCGGTAAAAAATCCCTCTTCGGACCACGGAACCGAACGTATGGCGGAGATGGGCGAAACACGGCTGCCCGCGAGGACAGGAAACACGGCCGCAACGAGGCTGGCAGAAACTCCGCAGGCGATGCCGGTTGCCGGATAGAACCAGTGGACGTTTATTCCTGTAACGTTTGTCCTGGCATACCACTCGGAGATGATCCTGCCCAGGGCGCCCACTATGGACCCGGCAAAGAGGATGCCGAGGCCGACGCCCAGCACCGACGCAATTATCGAAATCGCCAGGGTTTCGCCCATGAAGAGACGCATGATTTCTATCCTGGTGGCGCCGAGTGCCCTCAGGATGCCGATTTCTTTTCTTCGATGCACTATGGAGATGGAAACCGCGTTGTAAATGAGGTACATGCCTACAACTATCGCGAAGATGCTTATCAGGTTCAGGCCGGTCTGGAATTTGGACAGCATTCCCTCGATCTGCCTGGTCCTGCCGGCCGGTGTCTCTACCGTATAGCCTTTCGGCAATGCAGACAGAATACGCTTTCTTACGGTTTCCAGATCCTCGCCGCGCAACAGGCTAACATCAACCCGGTCGATCCGGCCTTCCTTGCCGAATGCCATCTGTGCGGCATAGATGTCCATGACCGCAAGGTTGCCGCCCATGGCCTTTGCCGGCCCCTCGGGGTTGAGAAAACCGCGTACGCGGAAAGAGCGTGTTCCCTGGACTGTCTCGACCTGTATCTTCTGGTCCAGGACGATTCCCTCCCGTTCGGCCATGGCTTTCGTGATGAGAATGGAATCCGGTTTGGCAAGGAAAAGAAGCGGGTCGGGGATATCAGCGTTCTCTCCGGAAAGGCTGTAGCTGCGGATCTGGCTGTCGACAAGCACATCCACGCCGAGAATCATGACGGACCTTTCCTTACCCTTCGACAGCAATCCGTCCGTGTCGATCGCCGGTACGGCATATTCCACGCCCGGTACGGACCGGACCTTTTCGACGATTGACTCGGGGAAACCGGACTGTGCTCCGGTAACCTGGAGGGCGGCCCGGCCGGTCGCCTCGGTGATCGAATTCTCGAATGAGCGAAGCACGCTTTTGTTGACGATGCCTATCGATACGATTGCCGCTACCCCGAGGCAAATGCCTGCCAGGGCGAGAAATGTCTGGGCCTTCTGGAACCTGATGTGCCGTGCGCTGATATGCCGGAGCAGGTTTGCGAGGTTCATGGGGCATCTCCTCCGAGGGAAATGTCTTCCGAAAGGACGCCGTCCTTCATGGTGACAATGCGCGTGCCGTAGGCCGCGGCCTTGGGATCGTGGGTGACCATGACAATTGTCTGCCCCTTTTCGTTCAGGTCGGCCAGGAGCGCGAATATCTCCTCGCTCGTATGTGAATCCAGGTTACCGGTCGGCTCGTCCGCCAGCAGCACGGCCGGATCGGTGATGAGGGCCCGGGCGATTGCCACCCGCTGCATTTCACCTCCCGAAAGCTGCTCGGGCCTGTGCTCGGCGCGTTCCCCCAGTCCCACCTGCTCCAGCAGCTGAACCGCTTTCCGCCTGATTTTGGAAAGAGGAAAACCTTCCAGGAGCAGCGGCAGGCTCACATTCTCTATCGCCGTGAGGATGGGGAGCAGGTTGAAGAACTGAAAAACAAACCCGATGCGCCTGCGCCGTATCAGGGTCAGTTCGTCGTCAGGGATGCCGTGCAGGGGCCTGCCGTCAATGAAGATTTCACCGGCCGTCGGCTGGTCGAGCCCCCCGATCAGGTTTAGGAGCGTACTCTTGCCCGAACCGCTCGGACCCATGATGGACAGGAATTCCCCTTTTCCGATGTGCAGGGAGACATTTCTCAGCGCCCGGACCTCCCGAGTCCCCTGGTGATAGGTCTTGCTTGCATTACACACTTCAATCATGGGCCACCTCGATTGATTATTTTACTCTAAAACCAATCCGCCACAGAGACACAGAGATTTTTTCCATGAAACCGTAGTATTTCACGTTCTCACAATTTTACCCCCCTTAACCTTTTTGGTGTTTACAGGGGATTACGTTTTTTCTGTGACTTCCTCTGTGTCTCTGCGTCTCTGTGGCATGGGTTAAAATTCATGTATTATTCTTGCGTGCCCATCGCCGCCTTTATCTTCGACGCACACAATGTCAGCCACCGGATATCCGCCTCGGCGTGAAACAGGCCCGCATCCATCAACAGTTCTGTCAGAAGAGAATCGTTGCTTTCCGGTTTCTTTTTCAAGGCCAGCTTCTGCTGGGTGAGACGGTTCATTTGCTTGAGATAGAGCGCCTTCTGTTTTTCAATCAGCTCCAGGACCGGCCCGGGGTCGTTCTTGTCCATGAATACCAGCTTTATGAAAAACTCATCGCGCAGCGCCCGCACTTTTTTCACGGGAGAACACAGCCATGAGTCCAGCTCCTTCCTTCCTTTGCCGGTTATGCTGTAAATTTTTCTGTCCGGCCTCCGTTCCTGCGACTGCCGGTCATGGGTTACAAGTTCCTCTTTTTCGAGGCGGTCCAGGGTCGTGTATATCTGGCCGTAGTTCAGGCTCCAGAATTCTCCTACCTTCTCGTCGAAACAGCTTTTCAGCTCGTATCCGTGCAGGTCCCCCTCAGCAAGGATACCGAGCATGGCGTATTTCACCGACATATATCCTCCATAAATATATAAAAGTAGATAGCTAAAAATATATAATTTGTCAAGACAAAATAATTATTCAGATTTAATACGGCAAGGTCTAATCGCCTCCGAGGATCTCTTCGTTATACATAACTGCAATCATTGATATCTTGTCCTCCTTATCGCTGCCACCCCAGGAACCGGCGGCATCGGCAAGGCAGACTTGCAGCAGAAAAGGGAAGAGCGGATGTTCCATAAACTTCCGCTGGTTTTTGGTGAGACGGTCATTTTCCCGCAGGTGCCAGGAAAAGTGGAAAAGGTGGTGACGGACAAGCCAGGCAATGTCCTTTGACAGTTCCGCATATCCGATACGTGACATGACCCCGGGTACAAGTTCTGCGCCGACTTCGGCATGGCCGTGGGCGCGCCATCGTCCGTCGATGAAGACAGTGGTAACTGCCTTGCCGATGTCGTGGAGGAGAACTCCCCAGAAAACACGCGGATCGGCTTCATCATCAACCGATTCGAGCGCCAGCATGGTATGAATAAAAGCATCGCCTTCCGCGTGAAATTTCTCCGGCTGCGAAACCCCGCGCAAGGCTGCCACCTCCGGCAAAAGAAGGTTGAATGTACCTTCCTTAAGCCACAAATTAACCAGTTCCCGGCAATCACGTCCCGTCATTCGGCAAGCTCCGGTGCTTTTGATGAAAAGTATAGAAGCACTTTTCAGCCATTATCCTTTTTGAATCCAGAATATTTGAATGCCGGGACGATGTCAAACATATGGACAGGCATGAATGGAACGGGCTTAAATTTATTACAGGGCGTGGAAGAAAAGAAAAATATTTCGTTGAATTAAGGAAGACAATTACCTGCAGGTAGTCCGCAAAGCTTCTTTATGTGAAGGCGTAAGCGGCGGAGGGCTGGTCGATATATTCATCAACCGCGGTATTAATTTTCCTTACCATTTTGTAATAGGAAAAGTGAGTTTCATTATCCGGTTTTGTACGGGTAAATCCTCTTCTCGGCAGAAATTCATCAAGAACCGGATTCATGACTTTATCGATTCGCAGGTAGAAACAAGGACAATTATCAAAGTATAAACTGTAATCGTATATCTCCAGCAGCTCCAGAAAATCCTTGAACAGCCCCTTACGGCGATTTCTTTCAGCTACACAGACATTTACGATATTGAGGCAATTTGTTTTGCCGGCCGCATACTCGGCCAAAGATGCTGCATTGTTATTTGAATCGGTATTCAGCCACCGTTTCTGAACTTGCGCCTCTATGATAGATATGCCGGACAAGCCGTTTGTTTCTTTCAGCAATTCACTGTGCGCCTCGGAAGTTAAAAACCTTTTCAATTGTTTTTCAATGTCAAATAACCTTGTGCTCATGGCAACCGCTCATCGTTTCGACTTTTAAATTTTTCCGCGCAAATAATTATCTGATTGTTATCAATTTTCTGCCGCAAATTCCCCCTCCCTTGACGGGTGTATAGACCGCAGTCCAGGGAACACGATTTTCACCTTTTCTTTTTTTTAAATACCAAAACAGAAATTTATTTACAATAAAAATATTGCAATAATTTTACTATTATTTAACATAGCAGATTTTGAGCCTGCATGCGCCACAATGCCGAAGTTATAAAGAAATGATGTAAGGACTGAAAAAAACGGCTGAAATAAATGGTGAAAAAAAAGATGGTAGTATGAAGCAAGAAAAAATTTAATATTAATAAATATTTGACATATTTTTAAATTAAACTAAAATGCAATAAATACCGAATCCGGCAGTCGGCACAATCATGGCGGATACTGTAGCCACATCCCTGAATCCGTGAATATGAAAGCCGCAACAATTGGAATGCCGGGGGTCATCTCCGCCTATGCTGTTTCACACTGGATTCTTCGTGTGAACTTCGCCGCGCTTGTGATCCCGGCATACAAAGCCTGAACAGAAGCATTCTGAACAACTGAAGGCTTTCTTGCCCACGGATTCAGGCAATCGTCAAAATACGCGGCAAGCGGAAAGTCCGGAATTACAAAATCTTTTTCTGCCTGACCGCCGGGTTTTTATGGAGCCTAAGATGAAAGATTACAATGTCGGCGTAAAATTGAAAAAACTGAGACTTTCAAAGAATCTGACCATACAATCAGTGGCAAATGAGATAGGGGTTTCCCCGTCGCTGATTTCCCAGATTGAGCACAGCAATGTGTCACCTCCCATTTCAACCCTTTCAAAACTGGCAAAATTTTTCGGCGTCAAAATGGGTTCGCTTTTCTCCGAAAACGAAGACGAACCAAGATTTGAAATCATCCGGAAAAGCGACAGAAAAACCATTACGCGCGTGATCTCGCGGGAGGGAACGAATCTGGGCTGCGCATATGAGACGTTTTCATTTAAAAAGCGGGACAGGGAAATGGAACCGTTTCTGATAATCCTTTCGGACAAAATCGAAGCCGGAAACCTGTACAGCCATGAGGGCGAAACCTTCATTTACGTCATAAACGGATCTTTCGAACTTTTGCTGGAGGACAGTCAGGTCGACCTGGGCGAGGGCGACAGCGTTTATTTTGAAACTTCAATAGAGCACGGATTCCGCCCCAAAGACGGTACCAAGGCAACAATCCTCCAGGTGTGCTGCCGTAGTTGAAATCCGGCACGGCAAAATGTCATGTTCTCTCCATGTCCACCAGGCCGGAGGGGCTTCATTTCCGTGCCGGTGCAGCGATATTGATCCTCTCCTTCATGGCCGTCGACTTCTCGGCTCATGCCCTGAAAATGCCAACCGTTTTCGGGATGTTTCTTCTTTGAACAGATCCTTCCCTTTGGATATGTTTCCTTTTCCAAATTTTTTACCATGTGCTTAATTTGCGGATTAACGCTTTCGGACTATACTTGAAACTTATGGTTGAATCGGTCAATCAGGATCGTTGGTGAAGGGATAAAGCTATTGTCTAATCCATTTTCAGGGGATTCAAGAACTATGATATTGAAGAAAGTAATCTCGGGCGGGCAGACTGGCGTGGACAGGGCGGGACTGGATGCAGCGATGAATGCCGGCATACCCGCGGGAGGATTTTGTCCCAGACACAGAACGGCGGAAGACGGCGCGATACCTGAAATATATCCCCTGCAGGAGCTTGAGTCCCCTGAATATTATTTCAGAACCGAAAAAAATGTCATCGAATCAGACGGGACGTTAATCCTCAACAAGGGGGAATTGACCGAAGGGACCAAACTCACCTACGAATACGCTGTTCAATACGGAAAGCCGAGCCTGATAGTCCAGCTTGACGCGGAAAAGGTCGTGGAACCGGCAAGTGTGATCAGATGGATACACGGGCAGCGGATAAAGGTCCTCAACGTGGCGGGGCCAAGGGAATCCAAATTTCCGGACGGCATTTACTCAAGCGCATATTCCTACATGGAGAAGGTATTCGAAAACATGAAAACATACCAGGATTATGAATAAACCTTATTTAAACAAGATCTTGTGGAGCTTCTCAACGCTGAGCCTCCTGTTTTCCTTGGGCAAATTCCGGCCACATCCCGGTTGCAGGCTCCGGCGGCAAACAAGCGGACTAATGTCGCACCTGATTTTTTGATTTTATGAAACCGGCTTGTCATGGTAGCCTATTGGCAAAAACCGGGGGGATTTATGTATAAACCGCCAATAGTGGCCATTGTGGGCAGCTCCAATGCCGGCAAGACCACTTTTCTGGAGAAGCTGATCAAAGAACTTAAGGCCGAAAACATCAAGGTCGGAACCATCAAGCACGATGCGCATGACTTCGAGATCGACAGGCCGGGCAAGGACACCTGGCGACACTCCATGGCCGGAGCGGACGCCGTGGCGATATCTTCGCCTTCCAAGGTCGCCGTGATCAGAAAAGTGGAAGAAGAGTTGAGCATCGATCAGGTTGCGGAACTTGTCGGCGATGTGGATATCGTTCTTGTTGAAGGATATAAGAGATGCGCCAAACCGAAGATAGAGATAAACCGCATTGCCCACGGCAGCGAACTGATTTGCGCTCCTGACGAGCTGGTCGCCCTTGTCAGCGATGCCGAATGGGACATAGGCGTGCCGGTTTTCGGGCTGGACGATGCCTCCGGCGTAGCAGACATGCTGGTGCGCAAGTTCAGACTGCATTAATTAGACAATTTCCTAAAGCTCCGTAAGCCATTCCTCTTCACCGCCGGGTCCTAACCCTCACTTGACAAGTAAATCACACTTGTAACAAATTGTATAATGTGGTATATAACGTCCTCGCAATATGAAGAGGCTATTAAGGTCTTTGTAATCCATTAATAAGAAATCTTTGGCATGGTGTCGAATTCCAGAAGAGTGCCTTTCTTCATTTGAATGATAATTTAATTAAGCGCTCATTTCGACCTCTGCCAGGGGCGGACCCACCGAAACCCGCATTAGTACTGATGAACACAACAGTATTAATGCGGGTTTTTTCGTGTCTGCAGTTCACGGGAGCCGTCCGATTAAAAAAAGAAAGGAGAATGACATGGCTGTATGCAAATGCACCGGCAAAGAAGTGCGGTCACCGCAGGATGAACAGCTGTCCGAACTGCTCGATCATTACCGCGGTTACGAAGGCGCCTTGATCCCGGTGCTGCAGGGGGCGCAGGACATCTACGGGTACCTGCCCGAGGAAGCGCTGGAGAAGATCTCGCAGGAGCTGAAGATCCCGTCCAGCGAGGTATTCGGGGTAGTCACCTTCTACTCCCAGTTTCATCTCAAGCCGCGCGGACGCAACATCATTCGCGTCTGTCTGGGCACGGCCTGCCACGTACTGGGGGGCGCCAGGATTTTCAACCGGCTGAAAGAAATACTTGGGGTCGAGAACGGCGGGACGACCGAAGACCTCAGGTTCACCCTGGAATCCGTGGCCTGCATCGGCGCATGCGGACTGGCGCCGTGCATCATGATCAACGAGGATACCCACGGCCGTCTGATTCCTGACGGTCTTGACAAAATCCTCGAACAGTACGAGTAGGGGGATGGCAGACAATGAGCAATCTTAAAACCATGCGCTCCAAAATCGAGGAGCAGTACAAACAGAAACTGAACCGCCCCCGGATTGTAGTGGGTCTGGGTACCTGCGGCATCGCCGCCGGGGGCAACAAGGTAATGGAAGCAATCAAGGGTGAAGTGGCCAACCGCGGGCTGGATGTCGATGTCGATTTCACCAGCTGTATCGGCATGTGCTATGCCGAGCCGGCGGTTGAAATAGCGCTGCCCGGCTCGGCAAGCGTCGTTTACGGCGGCATCTACCCGGACAAGGTACCCATGCTGATCGACAGCCATGTCGTCGGCAAAAAACCGGTCATGGACCTGGCCGCCATCCAGATACCCGGCGACGCAACTCCCTATGACGGGATTGCCGTCATGGAAAAGTCAGGCTATTACGCAAAGCAGGTTCGCTCCGTCACCTCGCGTCTCGGCCGTACCAACCCGGAAAGCATCGAAGACTACATCGCCACCGGCGGTTATGCGGGCATCGAGAAAGCCCTCACCACGGACCGCCAGGACATCATCAACGAAGTCAAGCAGTCGGGCCTGAGGGGCCGCGGGGGCGGAGGCTTCCCCACCGGCAACAAGTGGCAGTTCGTCCATGACGCCGTGGGCGACAAGAAATACATCGTCTGCAACGCCGACGAAGGCGACCCGGGCGCATTCATGGACCGCAGCGTCCTGGAAGGCGATCCGCACGCGGTTTTGGAAGGGATGATGATCGCCGGCTACGCCATCGGCGCCGACGAAGGCGTAATTTACTGCCGTGCCGAGTATCCGCTGGCCATCCGCCGTCTCAACCTGGCCATCGAAGTGGCGGAGAAGATGGGCCTCATGGGTAAAAACATCATGGGTTCGGGCTTCAATTTCAAGATAAGAATCAAGGCGGGCGCGGGCGCATTCGTCTGCGGCGAGGAAACCGCGCTTCTCAATTCCATAGAAGGACAGCGAGGCATGCCGAGGGTCAGACCTCCCTTCCCTGCGCACAAAGGCCTCTGGCAGAAACCGACCTGCCTCAACAACGTGGAAACATTCGCCAACGTACCCTTCATCATCCGCAACGGCGGTGAATGGTACGCGGCCATGGGCACGGAAAAGAGCAAGGGGAGCAAGGTCTTCTGCCTCACCGGCAAGATCAACCACACCGGCTTGTGCGAAGTGCCCATGGGCATTACCATGGGTGAGATCCTCAACGAAATCGCCGGCGGCATCAAGGACGGCAAGAAGTTCAAGGCGGTGCAGAGCGGCGGTCCTTCGGGCGGCTGTCTCCCCACCGAAAAGCTCGATCTCCCAATCGACTACGACTCGCTGATCGGGGCGGGCGCCATGATGGGTTCCGGCGGCCTGGTATTTATGGACGAGACCACCTGCATGGTGGACGTGGCCAGGTTCTTCCTCAACTTCACCCAGCTGGAATCCTGCGGCAAGTGCACACCCTGCCGCGAAGGGACCAAGCGCCTGCTGGAGACCCTGATCCGCATTACCGAAGGAAATGGCACGCCGGAAGACATTCCCAACATGGAGCGTCTTGCCAAGGTCATCAAGAGCTCCGCTCTTTGCGCCCTTGGGCAGACCGCGCCAAACCCCGTACTCACCACGCTGCGCTATTTCCGGAACGAATACGAGGCCCACATCAACGACAAGAAGTGCCCGGCCGGCGTCTGCCCGGCCCTGTTGAGCTTCGCCATCCTGAAGGACAAGTGTATCGGCTGCGGCGTCTGCCTCAAGGCCTGTCCGGTCGGCGCCATCAGCGGCGAGAAGAAGGCGGCGCATTCAATAGATGCGAGCAAATGCGTCAAGTGCGGCGCCTGTGCGCCCAAGTGCAAGTTCGAGGCTATTGTGAAGGCGTAAAAAAATTTAAAATCTAATTTAACAGGGATATTCAGGATGAACAGGATAAAACCCTAAAGCATGAAGTTTATTGGTTTCTCCTGCATATCCTGTCCATCCTGTCAATTGTATTTTTTCGTATGGTTTGAAGTAATTCTAAAAGGATATTCAAAAAGGAGGTAAAATCAATGTCTACTGTAACACTGACCGTGGACGGCAGCCAGGTAACCGTCCCCAAAGGGACGACGGTCCTGGAAGCGGCGCAGAAGGCGGGGTCATTCATCCCGACCCTGTGCCACGACCCGGAGTTGAGCAAGCCGGGCGCCTGTCGTCTCTGCGTAGTCGAAATCAAGGGCGCCCGCAACATGCCCGCCTCGTGCGTCACCGAGGCAGCAGAGGGGATGATCGTTGAAACAGCAACCCCTGAGGTTGTCGAAGCAAGGAAAACCATTCTTGAACTGCTGCTGGACAACCATCCGCAGGATTGCCTCACCTGTCACCAGGCAGGCGACTGCAAGCTCCAGGACTACGCCTATTTTTACAATGTCAAGCCGGGCGCATTCGGCGGGGAAGCCAAGAATTACGGCATCGAAGACGACAATCTCTTCATCATCAGGAACATGAACAAATGTATCCTGTGCGGCAAATGTCTCAGGGCCTGCGAGGAGAAACAGGGCCGCGCCGTTGTGGACTTCGCCTACCGGGGATTCAAAACCAAGGTGACGACCGCCCTGGACAAGCCCCTGGCCGAATCGACATGCGTATCCTGCGGGACCTGTGTCTCGGTATGCCCCACCGGCGCCCTGACCGAAAAAGCAATGACCGGAAAGGCCAGGAAATGGGAAGTTAATAAAGTCCGCACCACCTGCCCGTTCTGCGGCGTGGGCTGCAATTTCGACCTGAACGTCAAGGACGGCAAGGTCATAGGCGTCACTTCCAACCCCGACAGCCCTGCCAACGGCCGCGATATGTGCGTCAAGGGGCGCTTCGGGACCGATTACGTTCACAGCCCGAAAAGGATCACCAAACCCCTGATCAAAAAGAACGGGGAATTCGTCGCGTCTTCCTGGGACGAGGCGCTTGACCTGGTTGCCGACAAGCTCGGCAAAATCAAGGCCAAATACGGCAGCGACTCCATAGCGGCCCTCTCTTCCGCTCGCTGTACCAATGAAGACAACTACGTAATGCAGAAATTCATGCGCGCGGGGATCGGTACCAACAATATCGACCACTGCGCCCGAACTTGACACGCTCCCACAGTAGCCGGTCTGGCTACTTCGTTCGGCAGCGGCGCAATGACCAACTCGTTCGCCGACTATCTCAATACCGATCTCTTTTTCGTTATAGGATCCAATCCAACTGAAGCACACCCAATGGCGGGCGCCAAGATCATGTCATCGGTCCTCAGGGGCACGAAACTGATCGTGGCCGACCCTCGCCGTATCGAACTGGCCGAAAAGGCCGACATCTGGCTGCAACTCAGACCCGGCACGGACATCCCTCTGCTGAACGGTCTGATGCACATCATCATTAAGGAAAACCTGCACGACAAGGCATTTATCAAAGAGCGCACCGAGGGATTTGAAGCGTTGAAAGCCACGGTCGGGAAATACACTCCCGCAAAGGTTTCCGAAATGACCGGCGTGCCGGAAAATCTCCTCTTTGAGGCGGCACGGCTTTATGCGACTACAGCCAAGGCCATGATCAACTACACCCTGGGCATCACCGAGCATGTCTGCGGAGTGGACAACGTGATGAGCGTCGCCAACCTGGCCATGCTCACCGGTCACCTGGGCAAAGAAGGCTGCGGCGTCAACCCGCAGCGCGGCCAGAACAATGTTCAGGGCGCCTGTGACATGGGGGCGCTGCCCGGCGATTATCCCGGATACCAGAAGGTGGCGAATCCCGAGGCGCAGGCGAAGTTCGAAAAGGCCTGGGGAGTTCCGTTGCCCGACAAACCGGGTCTGATGATCCCCGACATGATGGACGCCGCCGTGGAAGGCAAACTGAAGGCAATGTACGTCCTGGGCGAAGACCCGGTAATGACCGACCCGGACGCCAACCATATCAAGAAGGCGTTGAACAGGATGGATTTCGTCGTGGTGCAGGAGCTGTTCATGTCCGAAACGGCCAAGCTGGCCGATGTCATCCTGCCCGGCGCCAGCTTCGCGGAAAAGGACGGAACCTTCTCCAGCTCCGAGCGGCGTGTTCAGCGGGTGCGCAAGGCCATCGAGCCCATCGGAGACTCGAGACCCGACTGGTGGATCATCTGCGAGATTTCCAGGCGTATGGGATATCCCATGGAGTACGCTCACCCCGAACAGATATTCAACGAGATGGCATCCATGACCCCGTCCTACGGCGGGATAA
Source organism: Geobacteraceae bacterium (assembly GCA_035686205.1). Taxonomy (GTDB): domain Bacteria; phylum Desulfobacterota; class Desulfuromonadia; order Geobacterales; family Geobacteraceae; genus CAIWTU01. The sequence goes on along the minus strand of DASRZQ010000112.1, from coordinate 776 downwards.
CCTACGGGAGGATCGAGAAGACCGGCCTGCAGTGGCCCTGCCCGACCCTCGACCATCCGGGAACTCCGGTACTTCATACCAAGGCATTCACCAGGGGCAAAGGCCTGTTCAAAGCCATCGAGCACACACCGCCCGCGGAGATGCCCGACGAGGAGTATCCGTACCTGCTGTCCACCGGGCGTATCCTGTACCACTACAACGTGACCACGCGGTACTCGTCCGCTCTCGACGCCCACCGGCCTGAAGAAGCCGCATGGCTCCATCCCGCGGACGCCGCGACGCTCTCGGTCCGCACGGGCGACAAAGTGCGCGTGACTTCACGCAGGGGCAGCGTTGAAACCAAGGTCAACGTGACCGACAAAGTCATGTCGGGCATGATCTGGATGAGCTTCCACTACCGGGAGACCCCGACCAACGAACTGACCGTAAACGCGTTCGACCCGGTCAGCAAGACCGGCGAATACAAGGTGGCGGCAGTCAAACTGGAAAAAGTCATTTAATGCGCGAACCGGGAAACCAGGCGCAATGCGCGTCCGGTTTCCCGGTTGAAAACAGCAAAACATCAAAGGAGACAAACTATTATGTCAACAGAGCAGAATCTTCCAAACAGGTGGCTTGTGGCCATCATGGGCACCTTGCTGCAAGTGTGCCTCGGGACCGTTTACGCATGGAGCTTCTTCCAGAAGCCGATCATGACCGCCAACAACTGGACCAACTCCCAGGCCGCCTGGGCCTTCAGCCTCGCGATCTTCACCCTTGGAGTAACGGCCGCATGG
>DASRZQ010000111.1:0-12587 GCA_035686205.1 Geobacteraceae bacterium | reverse complement strand
GAGATGGGAACCTCCAGGTATGGAGAAATTATCAAATTCAAAGGTGTCGGCCATTGAAAGTTGAAAAACTTGAGGGCGGGGAAGAATGGTTGCTTTAGAACCGAGCCATATCATGCCATATTAAAAATTTCTGGCCCAAGGGCCGCCTGAAGCAAAACAGGATCGGAGTCCGCGAAGAAACCGCCTGCAGACCACGCGGTAAAATTCCATTTCCAAGGAGGAGTCTCCCATGTTCAGGAAAATTCTCTTATGCAGCGATGCATCACCGGCTTCGGACCTGCTGATCCAGTGCGCAGGTGAACTGAAAACCGTCGGCATGGAGGAAGTTGTCGTGGTCCACGTTCTCCAGGGGGGGTACACGGAGGGACTTCACCAGCATCTTGCCAAGGAAGCGCAACCGGTACTGGACAGGCAAAAACATGCATTGGAACAATTGGGGCTCAAAGTGACAACAGAGATGCCCGTCGGACATAATCCTGCCAGGACCCTTTATGATTTGGCGGAGGCACATGATGTTTCGACTGTTTTTATCGGCTCGCACGGCAAGGGGATCGTGAGGTCCGCTATATTTGGAAGCGTAACGGCCGCACTTATGCATCAGACGGAAAGACCCCTTTTGATTGCCCGCATCGCTCTGCTTGAAGGGGGAAAATGCCAACTGGTGTGCCGGAAAATGTTTTCAAAAATACTCTTCCCCACTGATTTCTCCAGAGCGGCGGAACATACCCTGATGTATCTAGGAAAAATCGCGGCTGACACGAAATGTCCGATTACAATCATGCACGTTCTCGAAGATAAACCTGCCGATGCAGAGCTCGCTAAACGTATGGAGGAGGATTCCCGTTTCCTCCTTGATTCAAAAAAACGGCGTCTGGAGTACATGGGCACTACGCTGGTAAGTACCGAACTTAGTTCCGGTGAACCTTCCGCTGTTATACTTGCAAAAGCAAAAAAAGAGAATTTCTCTATTATTGTCATGGGGAGCACGGGGAAAAGTTTAATCAAGGGGGTATTCCTGGGCAGCGTGTCGAATGAGGTGGCTCGCCATGCCGAATTGCCGGTTCTTTTAATCCCGGATGTACAGTAAGTTCGGGGGAGAGCAGCTAGGGAAGGAATGATGTTATTTTTTTGTATTTGCATGGGGAAAGTTATCCGGAGATGACTTCTGGGAAAATCATAGGCTTATCGAACCCGTTTTGGACCCATGCGGGAAATCCTTTCCGGGAGTATCTAAGTTCCTCCGGCTATAAATAATTATGGGGACCGGAAATATGCGATACGATTTCACGGCATATGCCCTGTTTGGCGAGATTGACCTTAACAGACTGGCCACCGGGCTGGGAATTCGGGGAAAATACAGATGGGAAGAGCCGATGATTCTCAATCCGGAAAGCCTTGGACCATTGTCGGCGGAACGGTCCGAAGGCAGACAGGTATACCTGTATTATTTCGGTGGGATTGTTTTCCTGAACTGCCCGGACGATATGTCCCGCGATTTCTTCAGAAAAATCGCAAAGTTTTCGGACGGAATCAGAGACTATCGCAGCTTTGATCTTCGCGACAAATACTCCCTCGAAATCAAGCCGGGTTCGAAACCTTCGATAACCAACGACAATGCGATCATGGCCGAGTACGATCCTGCCTTTATCGACATCATCTGTTTTGTTATCGCCAAATCGGTGGCTCTGGAACGGATCGAGGAAAAGGTCGATCAGGTGCTCGACGAGATGGAATGGTTTATAGGCCTTCTCGGCCATGGCAAACTCGGAGTACCCGACAAGAGGCTGGCAAGGCTCGCATCGACGATCCTTGGCTTCAAATATCGCTCCCTGGCCCATATCATGGTACTGGATAAGCCAGAAGTGACCTGGGATAACCCGGAAGCAGACAGGCTCTATCTTCCATGGCAAACTTGTTTGAATTGAACCAGCGTTACGCAGAGATCAGACACAAGTCGGAAACTCTCATGGACATCACCGGGGTTTTCAGCACACTGAGCCACGCCAGAAGGTCCGCCCGGCTGGAACTGGTCATCATAGTCCTGATTGCCATCGAAATCGCCATTTACGTATTCGAAATACTACGTAAACAGGGCTAATGTATTACCTCGCCAGCTCCACTAATATCCGCGGTGTAAACCACTCTATCATCCATTCTCCTGTGGAATGCACCACAGACGACCCCTTTTTTTTGGCGTTTTCGACATTGCGATGATTTGGCACGAAGTTCGGAGAGTTGATTACCGGTTGCAATGTGATGAACCCTGACGGGTTATTCATAAAGCAATCTTGAAAGCATCAAAAGCATCAAAATGGCTTTCGTCGCCTCTTTTTTGTAACTGGGCTCTATTACGTCCTTCGCTGTTCGCTAAAGCTCTCTGAGATGATAAACAACAAGGTATATTTTATTCAGCAAATCATTGATTTATCAGTCGTCAAAATCACCGGAGGAACCTTTATCTCCCGTCAGCCCCTTTGCGCGTGCCGTTATCTTTTCGACAGTCCATTCTGCGGGATCTTCGATACAATTGGCCTTTGGACCCAGGTCATATGAACCGGCTTTCGCGATCTCCTCCATGGCAAGCTGTGCCGTGCCCCCGGAATTGAAAACGTTCACCATCATTGAAAAGGCAAAATCCTCCACTCTTTTTGCCATACGCTCACGGATTTCCAGCGGTTGGGAAAGAAGTTTGTTTTCAAATGGAAGATTGAGGTTTTTGTAATCGCCCTTCTTAAATCCCTTCGATTCAGCGTAGGAGAGCATTTCGGCCCACAATTCCTCAGTGACGCCCTCTCCCTTAACTTTTATGAAATTTCCGTTTGCATCCAGCATGGCGTTTCCGTAATCATTTACTTCCAGACCCCAGGATATCATCTGCAGGGCGGTAGCAACATTTGCCTTTGTGGTGCGGGTTTTTGCGGCAATTTCCTTCAGTCTTTCTGAACTGTTTCCTGAAGTGCCGTGCTGGGCACCTGAGAGGTTGTATTTTTCCAGCGACTTGTGGATGTCAGCGGTGAGCTGTACCTGTATCCCTTGCGAGCTTGCCTCAATGCCGTGGGTTGTTCCGTTGTTCAGGGCAATCCAGTCAGGGAATATATCATGGGAGTTCAGCCCTCTTACCAGAAACATGGCCTCGTCAACCGTCGACAGACCTTCCTTTCCCTTTATCTCGCCGACCTCAGTTTCCAGACCCGCCCATTTAGGCACATACGGGTTGAGTGCTATGCTGGCCAGAAGATTCTGGTCGTCCAGCAGGTGAGAAGCGTCTATTGCAATGGATGTAATGCCTGCCTCGAACATGGTCGGAATTTCAATCCTTGCGGTTTCCATATCCTTTTCGTTTTTGATGCCATAATGGTCAGCATGTATGGCGACAGGGACCGTTACACCCAATTCATTGCAGAGGGAATCGACTATGCGCGCCATGTTCCAGTAATTCACCGCACAATAGGCTTTGGCTCCTCCTTCGGATTTGGCTATCTCGATGATCACGGCCGCATTGGCCTTTTGTGCGGCCAGTAGCACACCACGTATGATAAAGTAATTCCTGCCATTTGCCGCCATGGCAATAGCATTGCCCTTGGCCATCATTGCACGGTCGATCACTTTGCCACTTACGATCATGGCCTTTGAATTCGGGAAAAGTCTTGCAATATTAGATGGCCGACCAATCTGAAGAGCGTTTTCAAAATTTGCCGAATAGTCAATCATAATTATACCTCCGTGATGAATTTATGTTGGGTGTATGCAATGATTCATCGAATGTTACTGAAGTTAAAGCCTTAGATTCCGCGGGCAACGTTTCCGTCCAAGAAACCGCTCTTAGTGTTCAACGCTACGCGACCATACCTATCGCATACAACAGCCGAATTTATGCCACTTCATACGTATGGCATATGAATTGGCACAGATCGAACAGGTTTTCTTCGGAATGTAATAGATAAAGCGTAGGCTTTCTAAAATGGGTGATTGCTGTAATCCGCTATTTCAGTTGACGACTTTTCCCAGTCGAAGAGTCTCGTTGTGATTCATTTTCGAATCCCCCGCGCCAGGAAGATATCTCCGTACCAGGCAGTCACTTCATCCCGCGTGTCGTCTGTATCAGTCATGACTGCAACTGCGCCGAGCTTGGGCGGCTCTTCCCCGAATATTCTCTTGTAGTCAAGGTAATAATTCCGCTCTTCGTTAACCCATTTTCCGACTTGCCCGTCGCCTGACTCAGCCACAATCATGATTGCATTCGAGTTGTACGGATTTTTAATGGAAGCGCCTTTCGGCAACTTCCCGGACCATACGTAGGTAATCGCCTTTGTAGTCCAGAAAAAAGTTCCCGGAAAGACGACATAAACTCGCGCAGCAAAATCGTCGCCGCTTTTCCTGGTCGCGTCTTCCCGCTTCAGCGTGTGATCTATCTTCCATGACCAGCGGAGGAGCGGGTATTCGACTGGATCGACCTTGACCATTTTGTAAAGTGAGGAAGCGGAATTTCTGCTATATGCCTTCAGTACGCATTTATCCCCATCCCTTGCAAGGCAATATTGCGTATGTCCATTGAACGCCTTCGGTTTCCATCCGCACAAATCTCCAGCGGTGAAGTTGCCGACATTCAAATCCACGGCCAACGAAACACCGGCAAGCAAAGCAACTATCATGGGTACGACAAGATATCTAATCATGGGGAGGGTCCATAAATTCAGGCTTTTAATTCTTCTTGAGCCTGTCCACACCTGCCTTGACTTCAGCTCACGGTGCTTCCATCTTATAGCCGAAGCCCCTGACGGTTTTGATCAAATCTCCAGCCTCTCCCAGCTTGGTCCGCACCCTGGTTATGTGAGTGTCCACGGTTCGCGTGTCGCCGATGTAGTTGTATCCCCAGACGTTTTTCAGTAGGAGATCCCGGCTTTGCACCCGTCCGGGACGTTCGGCAAGATTGATGAGAAGATTGTACTCGGTGGTTGTAAGGTTGATTTCTTCACCGTTGGAGGTGACCTGGTGCCGAGAGGTGTCTATGGAGACAGAACCTATGCTGATGATTTTCTCTGTTGCCTTGTCCTCTTCCCCGCGTCTCAGCACCGCCTTTATGCGAAGCATCAGTTCCCGGTTGGAGAAGGGTTTGGCAACGTAATCATCCGCGCCTACTTCGAACCCGACCACTCGGTCGATTTCTTCACACTTGGCGGTCAGCATGATTATTGGAATCCTGGAAGTTTTCTCGCTTCTCTTGAGTATCTTGCAAATCTCGAATCCGGTAATGTCGGGCAGCATCAGATCAAGTAGGATCAAGTCGGGCAGGCTGTTTCGGGCGGTTTCCAGCCCCGAAGCGCCGTCCATTGTTGTTATGACTCTATACCCCTCCTTTTCAAGATTGAAGGATACCAACTCCACGAGATCCCGCTCATCTTCGATGACAAGAATTGTTTTCATTTACAGGCCCTTTCCTTGAAAGGCATTCTGGGCCGGGATCGTTACGTAGATGTTACAGCCGTGTTAAAGTTTCAACCTAACAAGCTATTAACGGCTATTTCAAAAAACTCTGAGTTCGCTACCTAGTTTCCGCAAGTACCTCTCAAGGCCACGATTTGGTTTTTAGTGGTATCGGAACATCCGTTTTATTTCAATGATCGACATATCCTTCATCGTCGAGAATAACAAATGTTTGTCAGGAAAAGTCAACAAACATAAATTTTTGGCCAGAAATATGAAATTATTAACAATTGCTTTGTTAGGGAGTAGAATAAAATCAAGAAGCAGAAAGGGGATTTTTTCTCAATTCTCGCTTGGAGGTAAGGAGAAGAGAACATGAAAACACTTGATGTCGTAACGGGAGTTCTGCTTGTAATAGGCGGACTCAACTGGGGTTTGATCGGGTTCTTTAACTTCAACTTGGTTGCGGCGATCTTTGGTGAAGGCAGCGCTTTAAGCCACGTGATTTTCGCCCTGGTGGGTTTGAGCGCATTGTATGAAATCGGCAGCTTCACCTTCGGATTCAAGTCAACAAAAGACAGGTGGTGCCATACAATATCAGAAGTAAAGCATTAACTTGGTGAGAACGGAAAAAAGATTACAAAATATGGAAAGAAAGTAAAAGGCGGAATGCTGGCGCATTTCGTCTTTTGCTTTTGCATTGTTAAACAGCATCGCTGATATGCGTCAGTTCACAAAAGATGAGGTCAACCTAGCTTTGCGTCTTGAAAAAAGTGCAAAGAAAAGGTCGAAGCTTTAAAGATATCTACAATCGGCCCTCTTGTTACTCAACAACCACTACACAGTTTAGACCGCCAAAATCATTCGGGACACATTCGGAACAGGAAGGGTCGTTGTTCCAGTGGCCGTCGACAACAAAGCGGTACTCATATCTCCCCGGTTCCAACGGCACACTTGCTTTCCATGTGCCTTTCTTGTCCTTTTTCATTGAATCTGAAGATACACTCCAACCGTTGAAGTTTCCAGCAAGGGATACTTCCTTTGCTTCCGGCGCATGAAGGTTAAAGTGGACTTTTTTCGCCAGAGTATCACCCTTTGTCCTGCTTTTTTCTTTTGTATTTGCCGCCATTCTCGATCTCCTTTCCCTTGTAGGTTGATGGATTAACTTCGACTTTGCTGCCGTACCTCATCTCTTCCCTGCATTGTTCGAGCAACTTATCAACAAGAACCGGATAACGGAGTCCCGTCAGCCTGTCGATCGAATGTTCGAATTGTGCCTTGACCCGTTCATCGAAGCTGATCGCGATTTCAATGCCGGTCAGGGCGTTGACAATGTTTTCCGGCGTCTGCTTTTCCTTGTCGACGAGGATGCTGCTTACATAGTCGTAAAGCCCGCAATATCCATGCTCATCATCGCAAAACTCATTGAAATAGTCCTGGGAGTGGGACGCCAGTTCAATAAAAAAGGATAATACTCTTTCCACGTTCTCATCAAAGGCATATGCCATGTTGTCCCCAGTTCATGCGTTTGCCGAAATGATCCCACGAAGATGAACACAAATTTATAGTAAACGATTGCGATAAAATTTCATCATGATTTAATGGACAAAAAATTTTTTTACACGATTGTAACATTAGCTACTGGAAACCAGCCGCTTGCGGTTACTGATAACGCACGGTGGTGATACACTTACATTGTACTGTCTATCATCGGCTCCCATTGTAGACAAGACCCTCTGCAAGATGAAGAGAGCAACGTGCAAAGGGGTAAATGCCATGAAGCATCTTCTGTACATATTTCTGATCGCACTCTCAAACAATGTAGACAATATCACAGCGAGAATCGCTTATAGCATCCGCGGAATAAAGATAACGAACCTGATCAATCTCTGGATTTCCGTGATCACCTTCGTAATTTCTTATCTTGCGGCCTTTTCGGGGACAATGGTTTCAGGTTCTTTGGGAAGGAGATCGTCATCTATTATCGCCATGGTGCTTCTTTCCTTAATTGGCTCCTGGATGATCCTGGAAAAACCCCTGAAAAAAAAGTGCATAGAAAAGCAAGTCCAAAATAAATGGAAGGGCATCTGCCTAGTCCTGCTGAAACCGGAAAATGCGGATCTGGATGACTCGAAACACATAGATTTCAAGGAGGCGACCTTTCTTGGAATCGCGCTGTCAATAAACAACGTGGGGGGAGGCCTTAGCGCTGGGATGATCGGCCTCAACTCATTTCTGGTGGGATTTTTGTCTGCCGTGATAAATTTTATCGCCCTTTGGGCGGGAAACCACGTTTCCGAATTCTTTATCAGGAGGAAGATATCCGATAAGGCAGCTGTAGTGGGAGGAATCATTCTGATCGCAATCGGCATAGAGCAGCTTTTCTAGGTCCAGCTTCATAGGTGTTTATGCCCTGGTCGGCTGTCCCATCCGTCCATCTTATGGCAAGCGATGGAGATGAGCAATGAAAGACGGGATCCTGGCTCATTATATAAAGATTTCCGCCCATGAATCCGAGAGCTTAAAGAGACCGCGTTTCGTGACGGAGCATGAGCGCAGGCTTGTTCATCTTTGCTCGCTCGATGCGCCGGAGGTCCTTGCAGCTCTGGGGACGACATCCCTTGGATTGACCGGCGAAGAGGTAGAAAAACGTCTTGACGAGTACGGTGCGAATGAAATGCCCCACGTCAAACGCCTCGGCTTTTTTGGCGACATCCTCACCCGGTGCAAAAGCCCGCTGGTCATTCAACTCCTTCTCATCGCCATAATTTCCGGCGCCATCGGCGAGGTCAAATCCGCTATTATTGTCAGTGCAATGGTTTTCCTCAGCGTTGGCCTTTCTTTCATCCTCGATCGACGGTCAAGCAGCGCCGTAGAGGCCCTCGGCAAACGAGTCCAGTCAAGAACTATTGTCCTTCGGGACGGCAAGGAAACCGAGGTAAGAATATCCGAAGTTGTTCCGGGAGACATTGTTCTTCTGAATGCCGGATCGATTGTCCCGGCCGACATCCGTTTGCTTGCTGCCAAGGATTTCTTCGTCAGCCAATCTGCCCTTTCCGGTGAATCCATGGCCGTTGAAAAGACGTCGGATGCCTTCCCATCCGCTGAACTTGGCGCATTGGACCTGGCAAACGCATGCTTTCTGGGGACAACCGTCACAAGCGGGACTGCCCGCGGCGTCGTGGTCAACACCGGGGCACGGACCATCTTCGGCTCCATTTCGGAGCGGCTGGCGGAACGTCGGGAAGAAACAAGTTTCGACAAGGGCGTAAGATCCTTCACCTGGCTCATGATCCGGTTCATGGTAGTCATGGTCTGCGTGGTGTTCTTTATCGTGGGGATGACCAAGGGCAATTGGATCGAGGCACTCCTGTTCGGACTGTCAATTGCGGTCGGGCTCACTCCGGAGATGCTGCCTATGATAGTCACCGTGAATCTGGCGAAAGGCGCTCTGGCTATGGCCAAAAAGAAGGTTATCGTCAAGCGGCTCCCGTCGATCCAGAACTTCGGAGCAATTAATATTCTCTGCACGGACAAAACCGGAACCCTTACCCAGGACAGGGTAGCGCTCAAACAGCATCTGGATATAACCGGCAATCCAAGCGAAGATGTTCTGAATTACGCTTATCTGAACAGCTATTATCAAACCGGGCTCAGAAACCTAATTGACCGGGCAGTTCTTGAGCATGCGGACCTGGACGTGGAGCGGAACTGTCGACTGGTGGACGAGCTTCCTTTCGATTTTCAGCGCCGCCGCATGTCCGTTGTGGTTGATTACGAAGGAGACCATGTCCTGATCTGCAAGGGCGCCGTGGAGGAGATCTACTCCTGTTGCAGCCACTACCAGTTAGTCGATGAGGTTTATCCCCTCATCGACCTGATTCGGGAAGACCTTTTCGAAGAGGTCGATAGCCTCAATAAAGACGGTTTCCGTGTGCTCGGAATCGCTTACCGTGAATTTCCCCGCGAAAAGACTTCATTTTCCATTGCCGATGAAAAGGAACTCGTTCTTTTGGGGTACATCGCTTTCTTCGACCCGCCAAAAGATTCGGCAACAGAGGCCTTGAACCTCCTGAAGGGCGCCGGTGTCACCGTCAAGGTCCTGACTGGTGACAACGGTCTCGTTACCGGAAAAGTATGCCGGGATGTGGGTCTGGAGGCAGAAAGAATCGTTACGGGGGCGGAACTTTCGCTGCTCACTCCAGAGGAATTCTCACGGACGGTGCATGAGTCGGATATCTTCGTCAAGATCACTCCCGGCCAGAAGGAGGAGATTGTCCGGAACCTGCGCAGTAACGGCCACGTGGTGGGATTTTTGGGTGACGGGATAAACGATGCGCCGGCTCTCAAGGCGGCCGACGTCGGAATATCCGTTGACTCGGGGGTCGACGTGGCCAAAGAAGCCGCCGACATCGTGCTTCTGGAGAAAAACCTTCTTGTTCTGGAAGAGGGCATCATCGAAGGGCGGAAAGTCTTTGCCAACATAGTCAAATACATCCGCATGGGGGCAAGTTCCAATTTCGGGAACATGTTCAGTGTTGTCGGTGCGAGCTACCTGCTGCCGTTTTTGCCCATGCTGCCGGTACAGGTTCTCATGAACAACCTCCTTTATGACTTTTCCCAGACCGGAATTCCCACCGACAGCGTGGATAAGGAACTGATCGCGAAACCTCTCAAATGGAATATCGACAATATAAAGCGCTTCATGGTCTTTATTGGCCCCGTGAGTTCAATCTTTGACTATGCCACATTCGGGCTGATGTGGTTTTTCTTCAATTGCAACTTATTTGTGATGGCGACAACGGGTGGACAGTCAAAAGAGACTTTGGCAAGGCTTTTCCAGACGGGGTGGTTCGTGGAGTCGCTTTTGACCCAGACTCTGATCGTTCACATCATAAGGACGAGGAAGATACCGTTTTTCGGGAGCCGTGCATCCCTTCACCTGACATTGACTACTCTGACCATAATGGCGGTCGGCGCCTGGCTGCCGTATTCGCGCTTTGCAGGAACGCTTTACATGGTTCCATTGCCCCCGATTTATTGGGCGTGGATTGTCGGTTTCCTGTTTTCCTATGCGTTTCTGACACACATTGTTAAGACCTGGTTCTTCAATCGTTATGGAGGTGATTGACACAATGGACACCCTGCTTGATGCCCTGCAGGAGGGCAGATTGATCGAGCTTCCCGACAATAATAAGGAGGACGCCCTGCAATTCCTTGCTCATATTCTCGAAGCTATCCCGTCGATTCCGACCGGAACCGACGTGGTCAGGCTGGTCATGGCAAGAGAAGCTTCCACCAGCACGGCACTTGGAAAAGGATGGGCCTGCCCCCATGCGGGAGTGCCCTGCGAAGAGGACCTCATGTGCGTAATCGGCTGGAGCCCGCCAGGAATCGATTATGGGGCCCAGACGGCATTCCCGTGTCGATTATCGTCATGTACCTGGTGCCTTCGAACCAGCGAAATCATTACCTTCGAGAGGTATCCAAGCTGGCAAAGGCCCTTGCCGCCTTCCCCGGAATTGAAAAGATGCGTTCCGCCGCTGAATTGAACGACGTTCGCAATTATCTGCTGGATCTCATCAGCGCCACAAAGGAAACAGTCGGGCCTGTTACTCGGGCACGGATGATCCAGCTTCAAGCCAGGACGAGCCTCGAGGCATTGCCCGTTCCCGATTTGTCTAATCTTGTCGTGGAATCATTGACTCTGGTATCGAGTCCCGACATGAAGCCTGTTGTGCTTGCTTAGAATGCAAGCCTCGTGGATAGCCTGGACTCAACTTCCCGACTGATTGAGGAAACCACTTTGCTAACTTCTTTATCAAGAAGGACGCGGAAACGCACACACAGGACTACTCAAAAGCTTAGCAGATAGCGTTGGATCCTTGTTTAGCGTGTATACAAAATTTATCTAAACTTTCAATCAATCGTAACAAGACTTGTTTATTCTGTAATCAAATCGCTCAAAAAAATTTGCCTTTCCTTCAACGACGCTTTGTTCACTGCATGTTCCTGTTGTGTCCCCTATAGCCAGAAATTTTGATTTCCAATCATGTAGCGGATAACACCCTAGCCGTCCTTTTCCGTCAGGTACTGTAGGTTAGAACTCCAGGAGGTGATCGCATGGAAGCTCATACCACTGACTTATTCTAAGGAATTCAGGGTAAACACTCATGGGGGTGAAAGGTGGTGGGTTGACGATCTCTGAAGCGGCACGGCAATTAGTTTTGCCGGTTTAGACGTCAAAATTGTAGGTAACGGCAGCAGTGGAGAGTATGGCAACGTAGTATGGCAAATGAAAGGAGTCAACATGCCAAATACAATGAAAACTAAGTTGCTGGGTGAAATAGAAACAAATGAGAATGTGCATGAGCAAATGATTACTTACGAAGATAAAGGCATCGAAGGAATGCCACTGGAGAATCATTCAGTCTCTAAACCCATGAAAAGCAAACTTGGCTTAAACGCTAACAAGGCCAAAAACATCGCGGTCCTACCAAAGACAAGGCCTGCCGACACCTCTTTCGTCCAGACCCTTCCCCTCGGGAACGATCATACGCTTCGCCGCCGATTCATGGTGTTGAACGAACCGATTCCGGCGAACATCCGCTTCGGTCTCCTGTTGGAGGTCCTCGACAAGGTTGCGGAAGAGACGGCTCTCAACTATGTAAACAGGTTTTATCCTGAAGCGCGAGTGGTCACGGCGGCTATTGACAGAATCCTTATCCGCAACACTGCGGATGTAACCAGGGACATCGTTTTTAACGCCCGCATCAACTATGTAGGGCGGTCGTCACTGGAGGTCGGCATCCGGGTCGAGCAGCCGGGAGAACCGGTCAGCCACATCGCCTCCTGTTCTTTCACTATGGTGGCCCGTTCAGGCATAGGCGAGGATGCTGTTAGCGTACCACTGCCGCCTTTGGAATATGTCGACGAGATCGAGAAGGAGCGTGCACGGAAGACTCTTGATAGGCGAGACGACTACATGCGACACCAGGCCGATCTGCTCGAACCTCCTAGCCGGGAGGAGTATCAAATGCTGACCGGACTCCATGCGGCCCAGGAGGCGGAAGATTTTACCGGACTCTTAGTCGGGCGCCTGGTGACCGATGCATGGGAGGTGATGTTCCCTGAGCAGGAGAATGTCCCAGAGACCATATTCG
>DASRZQ010000110.1:0-21804 GCA_035686205.1 Geobacteraceae bacterium | reverse complement strand
GACGGGCAAGGAGCTTCGCGAGAGGGTAAACAATTCATAGCGGTTCAGCAGGCCCGGGTGGCGGAATTGGTAGACGCAAGGGACTTAAAATCCCTCGGCGCTTGGCGCTGTACCGGTTCGATTCCGGTCCCGGGCACCAGTAAAACCAGCGGCTTAACCTAATCAGGTTGAGCCTTTGTTTTTTTAGGTCATTTATCAAAAATGAAAAACTGCCCTGAAGATATATATTCCACCGGATTTTCGGAATAAGATCACAATGGTTTCAAGCAAGATCGAAATAAGGGAAAATGTACCACTCGCCGATGCGACAACCTTTGGCGTTGGTGGACCTGCTCGGTACTTCGTCCGGGTTTCCAGCGGGAAAGATGCCGAATTGGCCCTGACGTTTGCCGTTGAACAGGGTCTTGATACCATCGTTCTCGGCGGAGGAAGCAACGTACTCTTCAGTGACGAAGGTTTTCCGGGGCTGGTAATCCTGAACCGCATCAGGGGAATAACCTTCGAGGAAATGGGCGGCGAGGTGATCGTCACTGCCGGCGGCGGTGAGGACTGGCAGGATTTCACGGATCTTTGCGTTGAGAAGGGATGGCAGGGGGTTGACTGTCTTGCGGGAATACCCGGAACGGTAGGCGCTTGTCCGATTCAGAATGTGGGAGCATACGGCCAGGAGGTATCGCAGGTTATTTCGCGGGTTCGATGCCTGGAAATGTCCACCGGCAAAGCCGTGACATTCGATAATGAAGAATGCGCATTTCGTTACAGGCAAAGCATCTTCAATACCGACGAAGCCGGAAAATACTTCGTGTCATCTGTCACCTTCAAGCTTGCCAATGGTGGAACTCCGGCTGTAAAATACAGGGAGCTCGAAGACAGGATCAGCGGCATCTCATCGCCAACACTTGCGGATGTGCGCGATACCGTTTTGTCTATCAGAGAGGGAAAAGGGCTTCTTGTCAGAAACGGTTACGAGTCGTTCAAGAGCGCCGGGTCGTTCTTTAAAAACCCCATTTTGAATCGTGCTCAATTCGAGCATGTCGAGACAATTGTCGACAGTTATGGGGGAGGCAAAAACTGGGCCTGGCCGTCACCGGACGGCGAAATCAAGATTTCCGCCGCTTGCCTGATCCAATGCTCGGGGTTCGGAAAAGGGTATCAAAAGGGAAACGTCGGAATTTCGCCGCACCACACACTGATACTGATCAACCGGGGCGGGGCGTCGGCCAGGGAGATCGTGGAGTTTGCCGCTGAAGTTCAGCAAAGAGTACTTGACCGTTTTGGTGTTCTTCTGCAGCCAGAAGCGCGACTGACCGGCTTCAGTTCGTCCCCGTTAATCGGGTTGCCAATTTACGATAAAGGATGAAATATGTCAGATAACGAAGATATGGAAATGACAAACGAAGAAGAAATGTGCTTTGCTGAATTGCTTGAACAAAGCATGGGCAAACAGGGCGGCCGACTGGAACCGGGGCAGAAGGTGACGGCGAGGGTGCTGAAGATCAGCGCCGAATGGCTTTTTATAGATACCGGCCAGAAAGGGGAAGGCATCGTTGACATCAAGGAATTTCTCGATATGGACGGGAATGTAACCGTTCGGGAAGGGGATACGATCTCCGCTTTCTTCCTCTCGTCTAAACATGGGGAAATGCGTTTTACCACAAAAATCGGCGGCGGAGCTTCAGGCAATGCGCAGTTGGAAGAGGCGTGGCTGGCTGGCGTCCCGGTGGAGGGATCGGTGGAAAAAGAGATCAAGGGGGGGTATGAGGTAAAGCTGGCCGGTTCTTCGCGGGCTTTCTGCCCCTATTCGCAGATGTCGCTGCGTCGCGTCGACAACCCCGAGTCCCTTATTGGAACTCGCCTTGCCTTCCGCATCACTGATTACGGCGAAAAGGGGCGCAACATTATCGTTTCCAGAAGGGTACTTCTTGAGGAAGAGCAGCAGAGGCTCAGGGAGGAGGCAAAAGCGGGCATAAGCGAAGGGATGAAGCTCACAGGTACAGTTACTTCCCTGCGGGATTTCGGCGCATTTGTCGACCTGGGGGGTCTCGAGGGGCTGATCCCCCTCTCCGAGATAGGCTGGAGCCGGGTAAAAGACGTGCGCGACGTCCTGAGTGTCGGGCAGACGGTGCAGGTGGTGGTAAAGGCCATCGACCGTGAGAAGGAAAGGGTATCGCTCAGCCTCAAGGAAACTCTGCCGGATCCCTGGGAACAGGCGGTCACCACATATCGGGAAGGGACGTTTCACACTGGCAGCGTCGCTCGTCTGGCCCCATTCGGTGCGTTTGTTACCCTGTCCGACGGTGTTGACGGGCTTATCCACATCTCCAGGCTGGGAGCGGGGAAGCGGATAAATCATCCTCGAGAGGTGCTTAAAGAAGGTGAGACGGTTGAAGTCAAGGTTGAGGGGGTCGACCGGGACAACCGCCGCATATCCCTTGCCCTGGCAGGTCCGGCCCGGGCGGCCGATGAGGAAGAGTCGACACTCGCCGAATTCAGGCGCCGGTCGGACGAAGCGCCCAAGGGGATGGGTACACTGGGCGATTTACTCCAGGCGAAGGCGAAAAAGAAATAATAGATTGTAAATGAGAGGGTGAGATGGAATATCCAGGAAACCCGGATAAGTATTAGTTGTACCCCTTGACGAGACGTTGCCTTACGATTTCAAAAAGAACGACTCCGCCAGCGACCGAGGCGTTCAGCGAGCTCACTCCCCCCAGCAGGGGAATCGAAAACAGCACATCGCATTTCTTGAGTACGAGCTGCCTGATACCTTCTCCTTCGCTGCCGATTACAATCGCCACGTGTCCGGCAAAATCCTGTTCGTAGAGCGTTGACGGTGAATCCGCGGCGGTGCCGTAGATCCAGAATCCTTCGTTCTTCAGTTCCTCGATGGTTTGAGTGACGTTCACGACCTGTGCAACCGGTATGGTTGCCGTTGCACCCGCTGAAGCCTTCTCCACGGCCGGGGTTATGTGCGCCGCACGGTCTTTGGGAATAATTACGCCGTCAGCCCCAGAGCATGCGGCGGTCCTGATCAGGGCGCCCAGGTTGTGCGGGTCCTGTACCCCATCGAGTATGAGCAGCAAGCCCCCGCGGCCCGACTCGCGGCAGCGTTCCAGTATATTGCCCAGATCGCTGTAGGCATAAGGTTCCGCCCTTAGCGCCGCGCCCTGATGGTAGTCACTGCCGCAAATCCGGGCGATGTCCTTCTTTTCGCGCAGTCGGACGGGAACGGCTTTTTCCTTTGCAAGCTTCAGCAGTTTCTCCATTCTCTTGTCGCTGCTTCCCTCAACAACAAAAAGCTCAAAAGCCCTCCTGTCACTGCGGAGGGCCTCAAGCACCGGATTTAAACCGTATATAATTTCTTCTTTCAAGGTTACACCTGACTTGTCAGTAGTAAGTTATTTAGACCTTTATTTGATCGGCTTTGCCTGCGTGATTTCATCGATAATCGCCTCTATAGCCGCAAGAGGCTCAGGAGCGGCGCTGATTGGCCGGCCTATAACAAGGTAATCCGACCCGGCGTTGACGGCTTCAGCCGGGGTCATGATTCTTTTCTGGTCATCGGACGAAGCGAAGGCGGGCCTGACTCCGGGGGTCACGATGAGAAAATCGCTGCCGCAATTTTCGCGAATGAGCGGAACTTCCTGCGGAGACGCGACTACGCCGTCAATACCCGCTTTCCGGGCCAGATTTGCCAGTTTGACGACCATTTCAGCGACAGGCAGACCGATACCCACCTCGCGGAGCGTCTCTCCCGTGGACGAGGTGAGAATCGTTACCGCAAGCACTTTTGGCCTGTCCGTTCCCGTGAATTCCTTATGCAGGCGTTCGACTGTCCGGGACATCATCTCATAACCGCCAAGGGCGTGCACATTAAAAAGGCTGACGCCCAGCCTTGCCGCTTCGACGGAAGCAGAAGCAACTGTGTTCGGGATGTCATGATATTTCAGGTCGAGGAAGACATCGCCGCCCGAATCCGTTATCATCCGCACGACAGCGGGTCCAAAGGCGGTAAAAAGCTGCTTCCCGACCTTGAACATCCCCACGTGCCCGCCGAGGAGAGATACCCACTTTTTTGCCGCGTCAAAATCATCCGTGTCCAGTGCGAAGATAATTTTGGATCGGGCTTCGTCTCTTGTCATTAATCACTCCGTGAGCGGTTGTTTGAGCAATGCGGAAATTGTTCGTGTGCGGATAATCACGAGCGGATTCACACAATTTTTCTGCATCCTGCAATCTTATACTTTCAATGCTTCTACTACCATTGTTTTTACTCTGTCGACCGCTTCCACAACGGGCAGCAGCAGGACTTCACCGGTTTTTCTTATTTTGAGCTCAACTTTGCCTTCCGCAAGGTTCTTGCTCCCGACAACTATTCTCAGGGGAATGCCGATAAGGTCGGCATCCTTGAACTTGAAGCCGGGCCGCTCGTCGCGGTCGTCGAAAAGGACCTCCACGCCCGCCGTTGAAAGCTGTTCATATATGGATTCCGATGCTTCCCTTACCGGCTCCTCCTTCATGTTCAGGGCGGAAATGATGCAATGAAAAGGTGCGATCGGCAGCGGGAAAATGATCCCGTTCTCGTCGTGGTTCTGTTCGATACAGGCGGCCACGGTCCGGCCGATGCCTATCCCGTAGCAGCCCATGAAAATGATCTGCTCCTTACCGTCCGCGTCGAGATACGTGGCCTTCAATGCCTTTGAATACTTGGTACCGAGCTTGAAAACGTGACCGACCTCGATGCCGCGCCACATCTCCAATACGCCGGAATCGCAGCGGGGACAGGGATCGCCGTGCTCCACGCTGCGGATATCCGTAAACCGGGCAACTGAGAAATCCCGATCCAGGTTGACGTTCTTCAGATGGACATCCTTTGCGTTGCCGCCGGTCACGAAGTTTTTCATTCCTTTCACGAAGAGGTCCGCCATGACCTTCACCGAGAGCCCCACCGGTCCGGCAAAACCGACCGGAGCGCCTGTGACCTTCTGAACTATCTCGTCACCGGCCATTTCGATGCTGTCGCATCCCAAAGCGTTCTTGAGCTTGATCTCGTTTAGTTCATGATCGCCTCGCACCAGTGCGACAACTGGTTCATCATCGGCAAGCAGAACGAGAGTTTTGACCATCGAAGCCGCGCTGACCCCGAGGAAATCGGAAACTTCCTCTATGGTTCGCTTTTCAGGCGTCGCGACACGCTCCAAGGGCCGGGGGTCCGCGTGCTCCGCCGCTTCAGGGCCGCGGGATTCGGCTTTTTCAACGTTGGCCGCATATTCGCACCCGGTGCAAGATACTATGGCATCCTCTCCGGAGTCCGCCAGCACCATGAACTCATGGGACGAGGAACCGCCGATTGAGCCAGTGTCGGCCTCGACGGCCCGGAATTTAAGGCCGCAGCGTTCGAAAATGCGACGGTAGGCCCTGTACATCTTTTCGTAGGAAAGATCCGCCGCCTTTTCATCCACGTCAAAGGAATACGCATCTTTCATGATGAATTCGCGCCCGCGCATCAGGCCGAACCTGGGCCTGATCTCGTCCCGGAACTTGGACTGGATCTGGTAGAGATTTACCGGCATCTGCCGGTAGCTTTTGATTTCCCTGCGCACGAGGTCCGTCACGATTTCCTCGTGGGTTGGGCCGAGACAGAACTCGGCGTCCTTGCGATCCCTGAAGCGGAGCAGTTCCTTTCCGTACTGCTCCCATCTGCCGGATTCCTGCCAGAGCTCCGCAGGCAGTACGCCGGGCATCAGGATCTCAATCGCTCCGGCGCGGTTCATTTCTTCACGTACAATGGTCTCAACCTTGCGGATGGAACGCAGGCCCATCGGCAGATAATTATAAATGCCGGCGGCCAGTTTCCTGATCATGCCGGCGCGCAGCATCAGCTTGTGGGACACGACTTCCGCGTCGGCGGGTGTTTCCTTGACGGTAGGGATGAAAAATTGGGAATAACGCATTGCATGAAATCCTTTGCTATTATTTTGTGGTTTATTGGAAACTCTTATCAGGCCGCAAGCCGCCAATGGCTATTTAATCATATTTTCCACTTCTTCCACTAAGGCGTCGGCAAGAGCGTTTTCAGGCACTTTGCGGACTATTTCGCCATGACGGAAAAGCAGGCCTTCGCCCTTGCCTCCGGCTATGCCCACGTCGGCTTCCCGGGCCTCTCCCGGTCCGTTGACCACGCAGCCCATTATCGCCACAGTAAGAGGGACTTTGAAGGCCTGCAGCCTGCTCTCGACCTCCAGGGCGAGCTTTATCAGATTTATCTGGCAGCGGCCGCATGTGGGGCAGGAAACGAGATTTATTCCATGCTGGCGAAGCTTGAGGGATTTCAGTATTTCAAAGGCGACGCGCACCTCGTCGACCGGGTCGCCGGTAAGGGAAACTCTCATGGTGTCGCCAATCCCCTCGGCAAGCAATATTCCAAGCCCCACGGCGGATTTGATGGTTCCCGAGAATGTTGTGCCGGCTTCGGTTATGCCGATGTGAAGAGGGTAATCGACCCTTTCTGAAAGCAGCCTGTATGCTTCGATGGTTTTTACCACATCGGAAGCCTTGAGAGAAATTTTGATCAGTTCATATCCAAGGTCTTCAAGGATCCGCACATGGCCGAGGGCGGAATCGACCATCGCCTCCGCGGTGGGATGGCCGTACTTCTCAAGGAGGTCCCTTTCCAGTGATCCGGCATTGACTCCGATACGAATCGGTATGCCCCGTTCGGAAGCGGCTTTTACCACTTCGGCGACTTTCCACCTCTCTCCTATGTTGCCCGGGTTGATCCTGAGCCCGTCGACGCCGTTTTCGATGGCTTTAAGCGCAAGTTTGTAGTCGAAGTGAATGTCGGCGATCAACGGGATGGGGCATGCTTCTTTAATTGATCCCAGCGCTTCCGCCGCCTCCATGTCCAGAACCGCGCAACGCACAAGTTCGCATCCGGCCTCGGCGAGGTCGCGGATCTGCAGGATTGTTGCCGACTTGTCCCGGGTGTCTGTATTGCACATGGACTGAACGGAGCATGGGGCGCCGCCCCCGATTTTTACGCTACCTATCCTTATTTGCCTGGTCGTTTTTTTCATAACAAAACATATTAGCGGATTCGCGTAATCAAAGTCAAGGCAGGTTTGCCCGCCGGTGCTTGTATTTCAGCTGAATCAGTAGGCCTGAAAGCCTTAACCCGCCTGGGATGCCACTATTTCAGTCTCGTTTATCAGGATCAAAATCACGCTGAAGTACATGATTGGGACATTCGTTCATAAATGCGATGACGAATCAATATTTCGGCAGAAATGTTGTCATTTCGAATAAAGAGAGAAATCTTGCAGGTTTTGCCGCATGCTTCAAGATCTTTCCCTTTGGTCGAGATGACATCAAATTTATGAAAACATGTACTCAGAAGGTTAGGTGGTATGAAACCGTGCAGACGGCGATGGCACCCGATGTTCCATTCATTACGGTGTGCATGTTCACGGATTAAGGTTTCAAAAGGGATTTCGCCAAAGATAAATTGACAAAACGGGCTTAATCCTATTTATTAACCTTATGAAAACAAAAACAGACAAAAAAGAAACAAAAACAAAAGAAACAGTGAAAAAACCGCCTTTCGGAGCAGGGCAGACGATTGAGTGTTCCATATCCGGTCTGGACCATGAAGGATACGGACTGTCTGTTGTCGATGGCGTTCCTTTGCGGATAAGGGGGGCGCTGCCCGACGAACTGGTCAGGGCCAGGATAAATTATGTCGGCCGACGCGAAACTTTTGCCGAAGCGGTCAAGGTCCTGCGCAGGTCGCCAGTCCGGCTGGTAAAGCCGGTCTGCGACAAGTGGACCACTTGTGACGGCTGTCCGTTCGTTCTGATGGGCTATCAGGCGCAGCTAAACTGGAAAAGAGTACTTGTGGAAAGTTTTATCAACAGCTATAAATCCCTGCGTACGGTTACCGTCCACCCGGTTATTCCTTCGGACAAGCCGCTGGGATACCGGAATTCCGCCAAGTTGGTGGCAGGTGGTAAATTTGCCGATCCGATAATCGGCATGTATCGCTCCAATACTCATCAGGTTACCGATGCAAGCGACTGCCCGCTTCATCATCCGCTGATAAACAGGGTGGTGCAAGTGGTAAAGGAAGGGATCAGAAAGGGGAAAGTTCCCGTATACAGCCAGAGAACGGGCTCAGGCATTCTCCGTTACCTGGTTGTAAGGGTTTCCGAATCCGCGGGGGCGGCAATGGTTGTGTTCGTAACTGCCCGCCGCAGTTTCAACGAAATTCATCACCTCTCGAAATACCTGCAGTCACGGGTCCCCGAAGTTACCGTAGTTGCCCAGAACGTCAACAGCTCGGCCGGCAACGTTATTCTGGGACAGCATGATTATTTCGTCACGAAAGAGCAGTCCCTCTGCGACACAGTCGGCAACATCCGCTTTCACATTTCTCCACGTTCATTTTTCCAGATAAATAACGGTGGAGCGCGGTCGATATATGAGAAAGTGCTTGACTGGAGCGCGTTGACAGGGGGCGAAACGGTCGTCGATGTTTATTGCGGGGTAGGGGGGATATCCCTGTATCTCGCCCGCGGAGCAAAAGAAGTCATCGGTTACGAGTCGGTGGATGATGCGGTCGCGGACGCGGAAAAGAATGCCCGCCTGAACGGCATCGGCAACTGCCGCTTCGAGGCGGGCGATGCCGCGGAGCTCCTTCACGGCCTGCGCGAAGAGGGCGGGAAGGCGGATCTCGTCGTCCTCAATCCTCCGCGAAAGGGATGCGAGGAAAAGGTGCTGAAGAATGCGGCGGCGCTTGGACCCAGGAAGATAATCTATGTTTCCTGTTCACCCGAGACTTTGGCAAGGGACCTGGATATACTTGCCGGCCTCGGTTACGGAACGCTGGAAATCCAGCCTGTAGACATGTTTCCTCAGACGCCGCATGTCGAGAACGTTGCTTTGTTAAGCAGAAAGGCGTAATTCCCGGATTGTCAGGTTAAATTTGTTCGGCTCCATGTTAAAAGAGCAGGGAACTTCATGCCCCTTTGATAATCTCGGAGAGCAGCTTGCCGCCAACGCCGATATTGTCCCTTTCCATCTCGTTGATCAGCACGACGAATTTATCTGCAGGAATCTGTGTTATTTCGCTTGCCTTGGTGGTAAGTTCCCTGACGAGACCGGCTTTTTTCTCCTTGTCAAGAATACCGATATCAATAGTAATGACAGGCATTGTTAATCTCCTTTCTTTTGTGAGTTGGGCTTCCGCCCACATTAACAGAACCGGACCTCTTCGTAAAGTGGGTAAATATATTATTCCAATGGTCCCCGGCTACCGTGTTTTCACGACCCCGACCCGGTTGCACAGATGGTAAATCTGGCAGGTTGAACATTTTGGCGAGACAGGCGTGCACTGGTTTTGGCCGAAAGTTACTAGGAGGTCGTTGATAACAATCCAGTATTCTTTCGGCAGTTTCTTCCGCAGCGCGAATTCCGTTTCTTCCGGTGTTCCGGTTTTTACATACCCCCACCTGTTGCAGATGCGGTGAACATGTGTATCAACGCAGATCCCAGGCTTGCCGAAGCCCAGAGTGACAACCAGATTTGCCGTTTTGCGACCCACGCCCTTGAGCTTCAGCAGTTCATCGATACTGTCGGGGACACTGCCGTTGTATGATCCGATGAGCTCACGGCATATCTCCAGAATGTTGACGGTCTTGTTGCGGTAAAAGCCTACGGGGTAAATGGCTTTTTCTATTACTTCGCCGGGTAGTTCAACCATTTTCCCGGGGGTATCGGCCAGGGTAAAAAGCCTTTCGGATGCGGCACCGGTTGTCCTGTCCTGGGTGCGCAGGGAGAGTATGCAGGAAATCAGTACCTTGAAAGGATTGCCTTCCCGCTGGGAGACTATGGTAACAGCAGGAGATTTCCACTGTTTCACAGCGTCTGTCAGAAGGGCGACGGCTTCATGGATTTCGTGGGTTTTCATTTTGCCTCGTAGACTGTGTTTGGGAGGGATATTACTGAAAACATGCATGTCTGGCAAGATTAAAGAACATGCGTGTTATTCCAGTTGATGCGGCCTTGATAGTAGCTTATAATTCAAATTAATAAAAGCACGCATTCCACAATCGCATGCACGATTTTGGAGAATGCAGAGTTTTTCAATGGAACAATACATAGACTTGCACATACATTCCTGCTATTCCGACGGAGTACACCGGCCGGCAGATCTTGTCGCGATGGCTGCGGGGAGAGGAATGAAGGCGATTGCCATCGCAGACCATGATTCAGTGGAAGGAATTGATGAAGCTGTCGCGGCCGGACTGAGGTCGGGTGT
Source organism: Geobacteraceae bacterium (assembly GCA_035686205.1). Taxonomy (GTDB): domain Bacteria; phylum Desulfobacterota; class Desulfuromonadia; order Geobacterales; family Geobacteraceae; genus CAIWTU01. The sequence goes on along the minus strand of DASRZQ010000110.1, from coordinate 11,489 downwards.
GGAGGTTGTTCCGGCCGTGGAGTTTTCCGTTGCCTATAAACACTACCGGGATATCCATCTCCTCGGATATTTCATCGAATACAAGGATTGCGAACTGGAGAGAAAGCTGGCCGAATTCCGCCGCAGACGAGATGAACGCGCAAGGGCCATTATCGACAGGATTAACGCCAGGCTGGCCAGGGAGAATAAATCGGCCATTACATATGAGGATATCTGTTGCATTGCACGCAATTGTATAAGCAGGCTGCACATTGCCGAAACTCTTGTCAGGAACGGAGCCGCCGCAAACGTCCAGGATGCTTTCAAAATGTATCTAATACCATATGACGTGCCGAAGCAGTATTTCCCCCTGGAAGAAGCTCTTGATGAAATCCGGCGGTTAAACGGAGTTTCGGTTCTTGCGCATCCGCCGAGCATATCTAATGACAGAAATCTGATGAGAAGCCTTATCTTGGGGTGGAAAAAGTCGGGACTGGACGGAATCGAGGTCTTCAACAATTTGTGTTTCAAGGATGATATGATTTTCTACGAAAGTCTTGCACGGGAACAAGGCATGCTGATGACCGGCGGTTCCGATTTTCACGGTTTCGAGGATGACGTGGAAATAGGCATCGGCAGAGGAGGGTTGTCCGTCGCATATCATCTTCTTCATATCATGAAAGATGCAGCGGGGAAAAAAGGTGCGGTTGCATGAAAAAAGATCCCGGTGTTGCTGCTGCCTGATCGGGCCGGCTGCATGCACGAAGCGGCGAGGTACACTTTATGTCTGATATGAGAGAAGCACTGGAAATGATGAGAGAGGTTGCCAGGACCCGTATCGATATGCTGCAGAACAGGGTTACACTGCACGATGAACCAAGGAGAAGCTACTACCTGACTGAGTACAGGGAAAAACTGAAAAAAATCGAGGATATCATACGCCGAATGAATATAAGGCTGATCCGTTCGGATGCAAAAGTTTTGGATGATAATCCCGTAGAATAGCCTGATTATGAATTATCGCGTTTAACGGCATTTTCCTGCCGCAAAGATCAGTTCTGTCACAATTGCGGATTACTTTGCTCATTCAATCCGAACCTTCCTGACGCCGGTGATGCCGACGATTTTCCCCAGCAACTTGTCGGCGGCTTCACGTGTGCCCAGTTTGGTTTCAAACGCAAGAAAAATTTCCCTGTTCTTAACGTCCTTTTCCACGATGGCGTTAAACAGCTTCGATTGGCAGTCCGCCAGGAGTTCCTCTATTTTTTCCATCTGGTTGTTGATATCATCGCTCCACACTTTTATGCAGCTGTATGTGTCTTTTTTCAGCCGGTTCTCGACTTTTTTGAGCAGAAGCAGGGAACCGACGGCAAGGAGCGTTACAAACGGCGCAATCACATATAATCCTATGCCGCAGGCAAGGCCGATAGCTGCGGCAATCCAGAGGCAGGCCGCGGTTGTCAGCCCGCGGATTGATGCCCTGTCCCTGATGATGGCTCCGGCGCCGAGAAAACCTATGCCCGTAACAACCTGCGCGGCAACCCGACCCGGATCGACCCCCGGCGGGCTTGTCCTGCTTGTATTACCATACAACTCATAGAAAAAGATCGAGGTGATGACGAATAAACAGGAGCCCAAAGAGACAAGCAGATGGGTGCGAAAGCCGGCTGCGCGGCCATGCACTTCCCGCTCCAGCCCTATAAACCCGCCCAGAAATGATGCGAGAATGAGTCTTGCAATAAGTTCCAGTTTGAGTTCCATGGATTCTACGGCCCCGCCTCTTAAGTCGCTCTACCAAATCGTCGCAAGTTTTTAACTCGGCAGAGTTTCGATGGAAAGCTTGAGATCCAGAGCGATCTTTCTCGTTTCCTGTCCGTATCTCACCGTTATCGGCAGACGCAGATGTCCGGGGGCAATCTGCTCCATTTCCCCGGCAAAATCGATTTCCGAGGCGGCTGCTTCCAGTCCGGGCGTTTCTTCCATCGGTTTTATCTCATCATGTTCGGCAGGCAGTTGCGTTGCTTCAGACGCAAATCCCAAGTGAGGAGTGAATTCCGGCGTTTTTTCGCATATGATTTGTTCCTCAATGGAGGGAGAAATCGCTTCCGCCGGTATTCCATGAACTTCTTCGCCTTCCTTGTCCCTTTCATCCGTTGTTATGTCAGGCTCGTGTGTTTTCGTTGATGGTTCAGGTCCCGCTTCTTCAAAATCTCCAATCGTGAAACCATGTTCGACTTGATGCTGAGGAACGGAATCCGTAAGTGGCGCAGATAATATGTTTTCTACAGCATGCAGCGCCGTTTCATTTTGAGGAACATGCAATTCTTCGCTCACTGCGGCAGGTGCCGGAATTTCAATGTCAGACGGTGTTTTTTCCTTTTCTTCCGCATCGACTGGAGTTTCACGAAGCTTCTGCAACACCAGCCGGACTATGTTTGAAAGGGTTCCGAGCACGCCTTCCCCTTTTTTAGCTGAAGCAGGGATTATGGGACAGTCGATGGAGTGAAGCAGTTCCTTCATTTCTTCGATGGTTGTGGCGCCGGGAATATCCTGCTTATTGCACTGAAGCAGGCAGGGAAGATCGTCAAAGTCCATTCCAAGCGATTCCAGGTATTCCACGAGTTTTTCAAAATACTGCAGGTTGTCCGGCATCCGGTACGGTTCGGAGTCGGCAACAAAGACAAGCCCGTCCATACCTTTCAAAACCGTCTTCCAGACGGCGTAATCGGAAATCTCCCCTTGTACCGTGTAGATATGAAAGCGTACATCGTAGTCCTGAATGGCGATCTGGTCGGGTCGCTTGAAATCGAAAAAAAGCATCTTGCCGGTTCTGGTATTAAGAAATTTCAATTGGCCCCGGAATTCCGGCTTCATTTTCTCGTAGAGATATTTAATATTGGTTGTCTTTCCGCTCGAACCGGCTCCGTAGAAAACAATTTTCGCATTTATCTCTTTTTTTTCATGATTTACCAGGGCCATGGGTACCCCCCCTATTTTCCGTATTTTTTATTGAACAGCATCCTTCTTGCCTGGGTATTTATGACAGAGGATACGTTTTTGTTTTTTGCCAGAAATGCCAGGTCTTTTTCGCTCAGGTATGAGATAAAACGGAGCGCGTAGTGAAGAGGCGTCCTATTGTTTTCAATCAGGGCTTTTCTGATCTGCTGGTTTTTGGTCCATTCCTTGTTGGCGCAGATGATACGTATTATTTCGTCATTATTTACCGCCGATTTGCTGATAAGCAGGATTTCCTGCTCGGTAATCCTTGGGTTCTTCAGAACCGCTTCCGATACGACCTTGTTGTTATCCTTGATAAGTATCATGCGCCATTCTTTATCACCGGTAAAAGCAAGCTTTATCTTTTCCTTTATGGCAAGGCCCTGGGAAATCTGGTATTTACCCCTCGAATCGTCAATTTCGTCCTCTTGTTCGACTTTTTCGGAAGTCAGCGGAATATCGGCGGACGTCTTTTCCTGGCCGGCATTCTCAACGCCGGCGATATCATTTATTATTGTTACGGCAGGTTTCTGCGCAGCTTCGACACCTTTTTCGGCAAGAAAAGACAAAGTGTTCCCAGTGACTTTTGGATGTATGGCAATCATCTCGGCTAATGATGAATTTGAATAGTGAACCCTGGCGATCACATCAAGGATAACCGGATGGACATCCGTTTTTGTACAGATGTTCATAAGAGTACTTTCAGCAAATCTTTTCAGGCTCTTAACCGAGCATTCCTTGAGCTCGCTGTCGCTATCACGGCTAAGGTAGATAAGCACCGCGATCAGCTCGGACGGGTCAAGGAGGACTTCGCCGCGGGCTGCTCTTAATTTTTCCTCCCTTGGAGTATCCCCTTTGATATAAACAGCTGCCTGGGCCGAGATTGTGAGTTTCATTTCCGTTCAAACTCCCGATTTATTACGTCCCGGATTTTACAACTAAAACGTTGAGCCCCAGTTTTTTCAGGCGCTCGGCTTCCGACTGCGCCGGCTTCGTGCCTTGAAAATTTCCGGCCGTTAATCTGTAAGTGTTCACCGGTGCTTTTGTCTTCCTTACGATTGGTTTGAATCCTGCGTCAATTAATCTGTCACGTTCCTTTTCGGCACTTTTCTCGACGAAATAGGACCCGGCATAAACCATGTATTTCCCGTTTTCAGGAAGAATGAAAGCGTCATGGGTGATTTTCCTGATTTTGTTCAATTCGACCGATGCCTCGGCATAGCTTTCGAATTCACCCATAAAAAGTCTGTTCATGGGTTCTTCCTTTTTCGGTCCTTTCGAGACGACCGGAAGCAGGCCCGCGGATTTGAGTTTACCCTTTGCTTCGCGCATCGATTTTTCCATGACATAAACACCGACCAATAACGTATATGCTCCAACTGAAGGATTGGATACGGACTTGTCCGGAGTTTCGTCCTGTGCGGCGTCTTCCGCGTTTTTTGCGGTTTTGTCGGGATTTTTTGCGGTTTCTGCCTTGGAGACCGCCTTTGTATGCACCGGGGGCTTTGCAGGCGTTGTCGTAACGACGTGTTCTTTACCGGGTTTTACGGATTCGGATTTGATTTGGTTTGCTTTTCCCACGGCCTGTTTCGGATTGGAAGTTGCCTTGTCGTCGGAAGGCTTGAGCGACGCCGATTTATCGGCGCCGGCCTCATTTTTTGCAGTTATGGCAATTCCATTTTTTTCTATTGCGGATTTCCTTCCGTTGACCGTTGTATCCGCTGTCGGCAGTGGAGGCATGGGTTTTTTAACGAGTGTTCCATTTACAGTCGTTGTTTCGGCATTATCGCCCGGTTTTAGCAGATCGGTAAAACAGAAGACATAACCGGCGCCGGCGACAATAACAAGCAGTATAAGCAAAATCGCCTGACGGCTCATGCCAGTCTCGGTTTTGAAAACATTACTGAAGTATGCTCTTTTAGCGAAAAATTCCTTCATACTATCCTTGCCTCCTGCTTGTGCGGATACCGTTTACGCGTTTTTGGCCGCTGCCGATTCGTTTACAACCTTTTGAGCCATGTGGCTCGGAAGTTCTTCATAGTGTGAGAACTCGGATGTAAAAAGTCCTCGGTCACTGGTCATCGAACGCAGGTCGGTAGCATAGGCAAGCACTTCGGACATGGGGACAACCGCCCTGATGATCTGGGAATTTGCCTTGGGTTCGACGCCGACTACTTTGCCGCGTCTTGAGTTGAGATCTCCGATAATATCGCCCATGCAATCTTCCGGGACAGTTATCTTCATTTTCAGAATGGGTTCCAGTATGACAGGCTTGGCGGATTCCATGGCTTTCTTGAAGGCCATGGATCCCGCGATTTTGAATGCCATCTCAGAAGAGTCGACGGTATGGAAAGACCCGTCATAAAGCGATGCCTTGAAGTCCACGACGGGATACCCTGCAAGAGAGCCTTCCAGCGCGGCTTCCTGGATACCCTTGTCTACGGCTGGAATATATTGTTTCGGGATAACTCCGCCGACGATCTTGTCCTCGAACTGGAATCCTTCGCCACGCCCAAGCGGGGAGAATTCTACCCAGCAATCACCATACTGGCCGCGGCCGCCGGACTGTTTCTTGTATTTCCCCTGGACTTTAACGGCGGCCCGAATCGTTTCCAGATATGGAACCTTGGGCGTTTTAAGTTCCACTTCAACGCCGAACTTCCGTTTGAGTTTTTCCATGGTCACTTCGAGGTGAACTTGTCCCATCCCCGAAATTATGAGTTCCCTCGTCTGATCGTCACGGCGAAGTTTCAGGGTGGGGTCCTCTTCCATCAGGCGCTGCAGCGAACCGTGGATCTTGTCTTCGTCATTTTTGGATTTCGGCTGGATAGCATAGGAAATGACGGGTTCCAGCGTCTGAGCCGGTTCGTAAATAATAATCTTGTCGGCATCGCAGAGGGTATCCCCGGTAACAGTCTCCTTCAGTTTTGCAACCGCAACGATATCGCCTGCAACGGCCTGCTTGACCGGTTTCTGTTTTTTACCCTCCAGTTCATAAATCTGGCCGATTCTTTCCGTGCAGTCGCGATTGGGATTGTAAATGGTTGAGTCCGAGTTCAGTACGCCGGAATAAACTCTGAAAACGGTGATTTTCCCAGTGTAGGGGTCAGATGTCGTTTTGAAAACGAGGGCTGAAAATGGCTCTTTTTCTTCGGGACCCCTTTCTGTCAGCTCTTTTGTTTTGGGGTCTGCGCCGGTTACGCGTCCTCTGTCAAGGGGGGAGGGAAGACAGGTGCATATATAATCAAGCAACTGGCGGACCCCAATATTCAGCAGGGCGGAACCGCAGAACACGGGGGTAAAAGTGTAGCGCAGCGTACCGACCCTGAGTCCGTCAATGATCTCTTCTTCGGTCAGTTCACCGGTATCCAGGAATTTTTCCGTCAGAGCGTCATATGCTTCGGCAACGGTTTCCACCAGTTTTTCCCGTAAATCACGTGCTTCATCCAGATATTCGGCCGGAATTTCTTCTTCGGTGAAGTTACCTGAAGAATCCTTGCTATATCGGTAGGCTTTCATTTTGATGAGATCAATGACACCCTCGAAGTTTTCTTCGGCGCCGAGGGGCAGCTGAACGGCCACCGCCCTGGCTTTAAGAGCTTTCTCCATATCGCCCATCGCCCTGAAAAAGTTGGCCCTTTCCCTGTCCATCTTGTTTACGAAGGCTATTCTGGGGATTTCTGCTTCATTGGCCCATTCCCACACTTCCTCGGTCTGAACCTTTACTCCGGAAATTGCTGAAATAATAACAACCGCACCGCCGAGCACGCGCAGGCAGGAGCGGGTGTCGGCTATAAAGTCGCCGTAACCGGGCGTGTCTACGATGTGAAGATTGCAACCGTCCCATTCGCAATGATGCAGCGCAGATGTTACGGAAATCTTCCGTTTAATCTCTTCCGGCTCAAAATCCATGGTTGAGGTGCCTTCGTCGACTTTTCCAAGGCGGTCGATCATTCCCGCATCGAACAGAATCGCTTCGGTGAGGGAGGTCTTGCCGGCCCCCCCGTGGGCCACAATTCCAACATTTCTCAACTTCGATGTGTCGTACTTTGCCATAAAGCCCCCTTGTTGTTTTATTTCTTTACAGCGTTGACTATCATTAATGCATGGTTTTAGTGAGCTGATAAATCTTTGCAGACCGGTTCGAGATTTCTGTTGTAAAGTATGCGCAGACCCTCCAGTGTCAAGAATTCTTCAACGGTTTCGATAGTTTTGGATTCCGGAGCGATGAGCCGCGCAAGGCCGCCGGTTGCAATCACCCGCGGCGATTCCCTGCTTTCCGTTTTCATCCGTGTAACTATTTCGTCAACAAGCCCGACATATCCATAAAAGATGCCACTCTGCATGGAATTAACCGTGTTTTTTGCAATTACCGACGGCGGTTTGACGACTTCGACCCGCGGCAGCTTGCTGGCTTTCTGAAACAGCGCCTCGGTGGAAATCATCAGCCCCGGAGCGATAGCCCCGCCGCAGTAATGTCCCTTCCTGTTGACGAAATCAAAAGTGGTGGCGGTCCCGAAATCGACAATGACAAGCGAAGTCTTGTATTTCTCGAAACCTGCTACGGCGTTAACGATCCTGTCTGCGCCGACTTCCTTCGGATTTTCGTATTGAATTGGCATCCCTGTTCTGATGCCCGGGCCGACAATATGGGGTTTCAAGTGAAAGTATTTTTGAGAAAGCTTCTCCAGGACCCCGGTCAGAATGGGAACCACTGAAGAGAAAATTATATCCTTGACATTTTCTACTTTAATTCCGGAAAAATGGAACAACTGGTGAATCAAGATTGCATATTCATCGGCTGTCTTTGCCGTGTCGGTTGATACCCGCCAGTTCGTAACAAGGTTTTCGCCCTCGTAAATCCCTATAACGATGTTGCTGTTGCCGACATCAATAACAAGAAGCAAGTTTTTCTACCTCCATTGCGGGTATGGTTCCATGGGGAATGACAGGCAAATCATTCCTTGATGGAGACGTCTCCCGCAAGTATCTTTTCGATTACACCGTCATCGCGTTCAAGCAGAAGAGCGCCGTTATCGTCTATCCCCGCCGCGACACCAGAGCATTCCACTTTCTGGAAAGACACTTTGATCCTCTTTCCGAGAAAAGCGCTCCTGGCCACCCATTGTTCCCTTATTGGCGTAATTCCCTCTTTCAGGTAGGCGTCATAGAGCCGATCGAGCGCAGTAATAAGGGCGCGTGCAAATTCAACCCTGTAAACAGGCTTGCCGCTTTCCAGGAACAGGGAGCTGGCAGGGTGGCGCAGGTCATCGGGAAACTGCTCCCGCCGCATGTTCAGGTTGACGCCGATTCCGAGAACGATGAAATTGATCTTCTCCATTTCGGCGCTCATTTCGTTGAGCATCCCTGATACCTTCATGCCGTTGACCAGGATGTCATTGGGCCATTTGATCCGGGGAGACAGGGAAGTTGTCGCTTCAATTGTCTTCGCTACAGCTACCGACGAGAGGAGTGCAAATTGCGGGGCCTTGGAAGGCATGATAGGCGGGCGAAGAATTATCGAGCAGTACAGGTTTACGCCGTCGGGCGACTCCCAGTGTCGCCCCAGTCTGCCTTTACCGCGGCTTTGCTCTTCGGCAATTACCACAGTCCCTTCTGCGGCTCCCTGTTCCCCGAGCTGAAAAGCCGTCAGATTGGTCGAATCCGTTTTCCCGAGACAGATGATATTATTTCCTATCCTTATTGTTTCAAGGCCGGCCGAGATTTCTTCCGCTATGAGCCTGTCGGGACAACTCTCCAGCCGGTATCCGCGTGATGGAACCGCCTTAATCCGGTAACCGAGCTCCTTGAGAGTCCTGATGTGTTTCCAGACAGCCGTTCTGGATATTTTCAAAAGGTTGCCGAGTTCCTCTCCGGAAATGGTTTCGCCCTGACTTTCGCGAAAAAGTTCAATAATTTTCTGATCCGTGGTCCGGGTGTCGACTTTGACGGCCTGGCCAGCAAACTTTTTCAATAATCCTCCATAAGCATGGAAATGTCCATGGCCCGGGCGGAATGGGTCAGGGCGCCGACGGAGATTATATCAACTCCTGTCTCGGCTATTCCCCGGATCGTTTCGATGCTGACTCCGCCTGACGCCTCAACCAAAGCCCTGCCGGCGATCATGTTCACGGCCTTCCTCATGGTTTCATTATCCATGTTATCAAGCATTATGATGTCTGCTCCGGCGTTCAGGGCCTCTTCGACCTGTGTCAGCGTTTCTGTTTCGATTTCAATTTTCATCGTGTGAGGGATATATGCTCGTGCTCTTTGAATTGCCACGGAAATACCTCCGGCGGCCGCTATATGGTTCTCTTTAATAAGAACACCGTCATAAAGGCCTGTACGGTGGTTTGCGCCCCCCCCGACACGGACCGAGTATTTTTCAAGCTGACGAAGTCCCGGTGTTGTCTTGCGTGTGTCTGCCACTTTTGCCTTCGTTCCTTTGACAGCTTCGACAAAACGGGAGGTTAAGGTCGCGATTCCGCACATTCTCTGGAGAAGGTTCAGGGAAACCCTTTCCCCCTGGAGCAGGAGGGCAGCTTCTCCTGAAATCTCCGCGATAATTTCGCCGCGCCCGAGCGGGCTTCCGTCCGGGAAAGCTGAATCAAAGCGGATAGTCTTGTCCAGGTAATGAAAAACCCGGGCCGCGACATTGATTCCACATAGAACCATCGGTTCTTTGGCAATGAGTTTTGCCCGGATTTTCCTGCCTTCGGGGACTACTGCCAGAGTGGTGATGTCCCCGGTATGAATATCCTCAAGCAAAGCGTTCTCGATAATTCTGTCAAGGCCGATCATGCGCGTAACTCCGGGATTTAAACTAGCCTTGTTATAACACAGGTTTACCACTCCCGCAACCGCAAATCGGGGGGACACCGAACAAGTGTGAAGACAGAAAACTCGGAAAATATTAATTTTATCTGGCGTGGCGTTTTGAGAATGAGATGCTAATGTTACATGGGTTTGATGGTGAGGAAAGATATCCCGGAAATTTTATTCGATGATGTGTCGAAATCATAAAAAAAGGGGTTATTTGATTCTTTGTTAGAATAAACCGAGTGGTGCGCAGAAATTTGACATAACGCTGAACGAGCAAGAGTTTACAAACGAAGGCCCGATGCATTGACTCTTACTCGTTCGTCCGATCAAAAACAGGGAAGTGTGATTAGCCTGTCAGCTTCTGCGTTTTCTAAGGAAACCGCCACTTCCCAATAGTCCAAGGCCCGTTAACAGCAAGACAGAAGGTTCCGGAAGCGGCACGGGTGCCGGCGCTTTTCCTTCGATTACATCATTTGCGCATGTGGCTGCCCAATGGAAGCCCCAGTTATTCGTGCCGGAGGGGGTGTTTTTCAACAAATCTTCAAAGTCGAGCGTAATGGAGAGTTCGTCGTAAGATGTGCCTTTTACGTCCGTAATATTCCATGTCCCTGTCGTAATAGGCATGACATTTTTGTTAGGATCAAACTGAACCATCTGGCCTTCGCGATAAATGGACCCATGGGGAGCGCTTGAAAGGATAATATTTCCGTCTTTTACTGCATAGAGACTTACCGTGCCGCTTCTTGTCGAATCTTTATTTGAAGTTGGCACGTGCTTGTCCAGAACAACCGCGAAATTCCAGTTTGTTCCGGTGTTCCCGTATTTGTCGTTCGAATAATAATCGGACTGACTTCCAAAGGGGTTCCATCCTGTTGTGCTTATGAAAAGGTCTCCGAGTTTCGTATTATCCGTCCAAACTTTGTTCGTACCCAGCTTGGAGAAAAAAGTGCTGAAAATGTCAACGGTCATTATATTGCCTTGGAAATTTACATCCATTCCGCTGATATCGTAATAATTCTTGTCGCCGATGACGTCTCTGTTTTTATTGCCGCTTTTAATGTCGGTAGGAGTTCCCCCGTAATAGTTGTCCGAAATGCTGTAAGCTTCGGCTTTCAGTGTGAACGCCAGGAACAGGGCTACCGCAAAAACGATTACATTTGTTTTAAACATATTGCCTCCTTTAAGTGAAATAAACTATCGATATATCCAGCTGATTATGTGTTCTTCGAAAAGTTGGTAAAAATAAGATTATTTTAATAATACTTATTTCTATTATAAAAAAATAATTTGTCAAGAAGAAAAATTAAAAATTTAAAATTAATACACAATAATTTATTAAATTATCTATAAAGTTTGTTATATTTTTGATATTGTGCGGAAATTAATCTAGGCGAGTTTTGGTTTGAATTGGTCGCGAATGCCTGATATACGGCCATCTAACGCTTTTTGTAGTTTAACGAAATTTTGAAATTAGTGTCGAAAAGGTGGAAAAATCTTAGCAAGAAATCCGGAGAATGTGTGATCGTGGCCATTTGCGACTTCTACAAACATTTAACCGGAACTACGGTTTGGGGAGGGCATCCGCAAGTCGAAACATTTTCGGTTTGAATGGGGGAAAATGGTGATCCCAAGGGGACTTGAACCCCTGTTACCGGCGTGAAAGGCCGGTGTCCTAACCGCTAGACGATGGG
>DASRZQ010000109.1:0-5058 GCA_035686205.1 Geobacteraceae bacterium | reverse complement strand
GACCTCCCAGCCGCCGCCCAGCGCCCTGTAAACCCCCACCAGGCTGGCGGAGATGCTCCCGAGGGTAACCGCCAGGCTGTCCTGTTCGGTGAGCAGCGCCTGCTGGGCTGTCAGCACCGTCGTAAAATCCTTGATTCCCTGCCGGTACTGAAGGACCGCGAGGTCGAATGCCTTGCGCGCCGCCGCCGCGCTTTGGGCAAGCAGCCGGGCCCGCTCGCCGCCTTCCAGGAAGGCCGCCAGGTTGTCCTCCACCTCCTGCTGGGCCGTCAGGACCGTGTTCTGGTAGGCGATCAGCAGCTCCTGCAGCCGCGCGTCCTGCACCCTGACGTTGTTGGTGATCCTGCCGTAATTGAGGATGTTCCACTGGAACGAAGGCCCGGCCGACACGCTGCGGCTGCTCCACTTGAACATGTCCGAGAGGGAGGATGCGCCGATATCCGTGGCGGTGAAAGTGAGGTTTCCGGACAGGGAAAATGCCGGGTAGAGGTCGGCCTTGGCCACACCGATCTGTGCGCTCTGGGCCGCGGCCTGGTATTCGGCCAGCCGGATGTCCGGCCGCCGGCGCAGCAGATCGGAGGGGATGCCGGCGATAATCCCCCTCGGCGAGACCGGGATGTCCGAGTTGTCCCCAAGATTGACGGGAAGGTCGCCGGGCGGCAGGCCGAGCAGGACACTGAGCGCATGTTCCGACTGACGAAGCTGCGCCTGGAGCGCGGGAATGGTGGCGAGGGTGTTGTCGAGGGAAGTCTTTGCCTGCTCCACATCCAGTTCGGTCACTGTGCCGAACCTGAACCTGGCTTCGGTGATGTCGAGGGTTTCTTTCTGGACTTCAGCGTTCTGGCGGGCGATGATAATACGTTTCTGAAGAGTCCTGATGGAGATATAGGCGTTTGCCACATCCGCCGTCAGGCTTACCATGGCGTTGTCGTAGTTGGCGACCGAGGCGAGCCAGTCCGCGTCGGCCGACTCGATCCCCCTTCTGAATTTTCCCCAGAAGTCTAGCTCCCAGGCGGCATTGACCCCGATCTGGGACTGGAGGAACCCTGTCGAGGGAACTGAGGTCGGTGTCGAGGCGCTTGCCCTTTCGTACAGCAGCGAGCCGGCGGCCTGTTGTGTCTGTGGATAGAATTCCCCGACTGCGATGCCAAGCTGGGCGCGGGCCTCCAGCACCCTGACGCCGGCGATCCTGAGGGTCAGGTTTTCCTTGTATGCGCGGGCTATGAGGCTGTCCAGGACCGGGTCGTTGAATACCCTCCACCAGTTCCGGTAATCCGCTGTCCCTGCCGTAACCCGCCCGTCCCCGGTTTCCTTCCAGCCGGGCGACAGCTTGACCTTCGGCCTGACGTAATCCGGCCCCACCATGGCGCACGCCCCCAGGAGCATAATCATCGCGACAGCCGCGGCGCGTCTTCCGGCGGCGAAGACCGTTTTGCAGACTTCGATGGACATTTTTACTCACCCCGTTCCTTGCTGGGGAGTCTGCTTTCATGAACAGCTTGTTTCTATTTTACCAGATATTCGGCGGGTTTCAGGACGCCGGCGGCGGATGGGCGTTCATGGACGGTATCGGCTGTTTTCGCGCGTGCTCCCGGAAGGGCAATAATCCTGAAAAATCATTTGAACCGCAAAGACGCGAGGAACGCCAGGAAAAAAAAGAGAGTCAGCCCAATAATCATATTCACCATGGAGGTTGAATTTCGGATTTTCTGTATTTTCCGCGAGTTTTCGATTTCCTTTGTGAAATACTTTACGATCTTTGCGTCTTTGCAGTGAAACTGCCGTTTTTGATAATTGGGGAGGGATTACAATTTCAGTTTCATATTCTCACCTGGGCCAATGATTAACTGGTAAAATAGCTGTATCGGAATGCGGCTTTCTGCATCCGGTCTTCAGGAATAAAACAACCGCAAGTCAATGAAGATCAAGGGGGATACCATGGGCGCAGCAGAATTCAGGAGTTTTGCGGAACCGGATGAAGTGCGCCGGTTTCCGATGGGAAAGCTTGAACTGGTGAGGATTGGCGGAGCCTTGATCGGTCGCGCCACGCTTGAGCCGGGCTGGAGATGGTCGACATCGGTACAGCCGATTGCAAAGACAAAGAGCTGCGAAGCGCCTCATTTCCAGTATCACGTGTCCGGAGTCCTGCATATCCTGATGGACGACGGCACCGAATTCGACTGCGGACCGGGGGACGTTTCACTGCTCCCTTCCGGGCACGACGCATGGGTTGTCGGTGACGAGCCTGTGGTTATAGTCGATTTCCAGGGCATGGCCGACTACGCGAAAACGAAGTGAATACCGGATGAGCGCCGGGAAAACTCCGGACGTGCACGAAGAGATGGTCACTATACGTGCATCTGTTGCAAGAGGCATGGAAAAAAGAAGAAAGCTATTTCATTGATTTACGCAAAAAAATCATATAGCTCGTTTTCTATCGATTTCCAGCTGGCAAAAAATGGCTTGTCATAAATAGTTATTATCAACACATCATCGTTCAATTCAAAATATCCCTTTACTCCCATTATCCGAAATGTGTTATCTGTGTATACCTTGCCGCCATTATTGATTATGGTGCCCACGGCGGATCTTATTTTTTCACTTGTGACTTTTCTTAACTTGTATTTTTTCATAATAAGGCAATTATTTGCAATAACAGAAAGTAGAATTCTGTAAATAAGCGTCAGTCTATAAGTGATCTTTCCAACAACACATTTCACTAAACCAATAAAGTACCCTTTAGTCAATGTCTTTTATGCGCGTCAACCTATCATAAAACGACTTATTTCTCTATTTGTATTTTGTGGATCAGGTAGAAGCAGAAGTTAAAAAACGTTAGGGGGGTGGACCGGCGGACAAAATGGATAAACAAAAAACAGGCCATGGCGGAGGTTAGAAACGGGAAATTCGCGGATGTCATCATTCGCTCGGCGGACAGGGTTGCCGTAAGTTATCTTGGTCCGACCCCGAAACCACGAAACAGTGGCATTCAAACCGGAAGGATGAAATGGGCATGATTATGCTGATCCATCCGTTTTGGAAGGGAAAGATATACGTGTCAGCTTTACATTTTCCTCTTTTTCAAGCGTTTCTTTTAATTGTCCATGTGTAGACCTGACGCTTAGCCTTTTTCATGATGAGTTGCTGCAGGCCGGGTATGTCAAGTCGTCATGATCTTTGCATGGTTTTTCAGGTATTTAACTTATTTGATTTAAATAAATGAGGTGCGTCCCCCTAACGCTACTTACCAATAGAATCTACCAAGTTTCGAACTTATGAGTTGACTTTATACGTCAATGCCGTATAGTAAAGTCATGGTCACTTTTGTCGAATCGCCGCTTTTCACAAAACAGGTCCATGATTACCTGACCGACGACGAGTACAGGGCATTTCAATTATTTGTTGCAGCCAATCCTGATGTGGGCGCTGTGGTACGCGGTTCCGGTGGAGTGCGCAAGGTTCGCTGGAACCGTCGTGGGACTGGCAAGAGCGGCGGCGTCAGGGTTCTATATTTTGTCCGAACAGAAGCCGGAGAAATTTGGTTACTTGTAGTATATGCAAAAAGTGCCATTGACAGTATCCCCGGCCATATTCTCAAGACACTCAAAGAGGAGATGGAAAATGCCACTCGATGAAAAAGAACTGCGTGAACGTGATGCAAAGCGAAACATCGGCGAGGAACTGCTCCAAGCTGTGCGTGATATCAAGTCCGGCAAGGTTGGTCGGGTTTCCACCGTTGATGTTTCCCCTCTGGCGTCAGCCCGCCTCAAGATTGGGCTCTCCCAGAGTGAATTTGCTCATTTGCTCGGGGTATCTCTGCGAACTCTCCAGGAATGGGAGCAAGGGCGCCGGACGCCGTCAGGCGCGGCGAAATCCCTCATCACTATTGCGATTAAGAACCCGGAGATTTTGAAAGAACTGCTTGCTGCCTGATACGCGCAAAGTACAATCTTTTGGTCGCGGGTACTGTTTACTCATCTTTCAGGGGAAAAATAAAGGGACTGGCACTTATTGCCTTATCACCACCCTTGCCATCTCTATTAGGTGCCTGTCCCGAATGGCACTAGTCGCGCCACGCTTGAGCCGGCTCGGATATGGTCGACATCGGTACAGCCGTTCGCAAAGACAAAGAGCTGCGAAGCGACTCATTTCCAGTATCACGTGTCCGGAGTCCTGCATATCCTGATGGACGACGGCACTGAATTCGACTGCGGACCGGGCGCCGTTTCGCTGCTTCCCTCCGGGCACGACGCATGGGTTGTCGGTGACGAGCCTGTGGTTATAGTTGATTTCCAGGGCATGGCCGACTACGCGAAAACGAAGTGAATACCGATTACGGTCCATCATTGACGACCGGAATCACCGGTGATAAGGTGAGAAAACTTTTCTAATCGTCCCCGCCGCTGGTACTTTGCGAGCACGAGTGAGGCTGGAATGCAGGAGAAGAACGGACATCATCCTTTTGGCGATTCCGGGCAAAGTCTAATGACGGGTATTCCAGTGAAACTTCATGAGGTGCGGAATAAATGTGTGAATTTTGCCTGAAGCATGGGGAAGGAGAGAAATGGTACCTGCAGGCAAGGAACTATTCCGAGGACATGCTGAGCGACATTCGCCGGCTTAAATTTCTGGAAAAATTTGCCGACCCCGAGTCGCTGGAACGCGAATTCGCAAAGATGAACAGGGGCATTGACCGTCTCAGGAAGGCGCCCTGGTTCATCAGGAACATGATCAGCCGGTTGATTACCGGGAAGATGAAAAAAATCCATTTTGGCCAGGTGGTTCCAATCGAAGACATAGAGCGGATATTTGAATTCACCAATTCCATCGTCCGCGTCGCCTGCGTCTGCCGCCAGTCCACGCTCGGCAAGGAAAAGCGCTATTGTTACGGGATCAGCATGGGACCAAACGGCGGGAAGCTCTTTGAAATTTTCCGGGCTCTGGAAGAGAAATTCTCAGGCGGAGTCGATGACGGAAGATATGAAACACTGACCAGGGAGGAAGCCTTGGCCGCATTTCGCGCCCATGAGCTGGAAGGGCTCTGTCACACGATATGGACGT
>DASRZQ010000108.1:0-21511 GCA_035686205.1 Geobacteraceae bacterium | reverse complement strand
TGCAAATGACCCGAAAGGGCTCTTGGCAAGAAGTAAATGTTGCAGTCTGGTCATATTACGAATGGACCAGTTTGCATCTCTGAAAAAGCCGGGAACAAAGTTACGGCGAAAATTGTCAGATGAAAGGAAACAGGCAGACTTATCTGCGGAAAATTTTAAAATGCCTGTGACCCGCAGGCAGAAATAGCCCGACTGGCGGTAAAGAGGCTTGAGAAGAAAGCCGTGGCGGCGGTCCGGAAGAAGCTGGAATCCGACCTGAAAAGACTGAAAAAGAACGTGTACGACTGGGGAATTACGGACAATGCGCATACGAGAGCAGAAAGGCAGGAAAAATTGGCGGACATCCGCGAGCAGGAAAAATGGCTCAATAACATAACGCGACAGGCAATTCGGGAGGCCGACACGGCGTGCAATCAGACGCCTGGTTCCGGAAGTTCCGCAGCGCCGACGGCAATAATTTCCATCAGCACTTCGCCATCGGCAAGCACCTCTCACATTACCTTAAATGAAGGTACAGCGATGCGACAACTGCGCGATGCGGCAAATAAAGGCTGGTCGGGCGTCTCGAACTAAAGTGGTTTTGGCGAACATGGGAACGAGGGGGGTCTAACATGAAAATAATCTCTGTGACAGCTTTGTCGGTTTTTATGCTTATTTTTGTGTTTATGTCCGCTTCGCAGGCCCTGTCACTCCCCCCTGATGTCCCTCAGAACCAAATCTCAGGCCAATGGAGCTACCCGGGAGATAAAATCCCGCCGGTCAAGATTCCTCCCTGTATCGCTCTTCCAAAACAGCCCGGCGGAACATGCCCGCAGGTACGATATATTGACTGCATGCCTCCTCTTACGGATCAAGCCCGACAAATGTGCGGCAAGGATTACCTGGAGTGGATAAAGGAGCATTGTCCTTGTGTAAAGGTGGTTTTTTGATACCGCAATTTTGGCCCCCCAAGGTCCTGGTACCATACACCCTAAAGGCGGGAAATACAGTCGTTTGATGTTTGAAATTCGAGAATACAGATTGATTAACGTTTTGCATTACAAAAATATGTCTGCACAAAAGTTATTTGTTGAATATAATAAAAAAATATTATATTTGTTGTTGCTAGTATTCCAGAGGGAATAAGTCCGAGCCGTTTGAGTGAGTATTGTCTCTGTATTGCATAATTTCGTTCTGGATAACATGTTTACTACTGTAAATAACAAAGGATAATTATGGGCAGAATAGTGGTCATCGGATGGAACGAAGGGAATGACGACGATTGGTTTTTCCTCCTGCGGATCGCCACTTTCCTGAAGGAACACCAACTGGATGTTTTTGCAAATCGCATTGCCGCACGCGATCTGGATGTATACGATATGCTGACCAGACCTGAAAGGGGGGATGCCCTTGATCATATCAATAATGATGTGGATTTGGTCATAGCATTGTTCGTGTACGGCGTTGACAAGCCATCCGCAGTTATAATTGGCCAGGACCGACACTACAATGTTCGCAACTGGGAACTGGCGCCCCTTTGCGCGCGACTAAAGATTCCCCTGGTTGCCTGGGGTGACCAGCCGGATTTAAGTTATATAAGAAGTTTTCGGAAAATTACGAAACTGAGCGGAAATATATCTCTGGTTCTATATGAGCCGTAAGATATGACTATGTCGTCCCTGACCATGGTCCTCCGTTATTCCCGCCTTGCTCCGGACCATCTCACGCATGCCGTTAATGTGCCGAATGATTCAATGGCAAAAAGCACAAATTTAGCGCAGGACAAAGAAAAAAGACTTAGGCAAATCGCCT
Organism: Geobacteraceae bacterium; assembly: GCA_035686205.1. Lineage (GTDB taxonomy): Bacteria > Desulfobacterota > Desulfuromonadia > Geobacterales > Geobacteraceae > CAIWTU01. Next base: position 19,720 of record DASRZQ010000108.1, on the reverse strand, counting down.
AAGTCCTTGATTGCATGGTGGGCGGCATGGGATTCGAACCCACGACCCCAGGCTTCGGAGGCCTGTACTCTATCCAACTGAGCTAACCGCCCGCATCATGTATATCTACACTATTTTGACAATTTACTCAAGCCCTAAGCTGGTCCGGTTTGAAGCTGCGCGGGCTCTCATTTGACCGCGGATGCGTAAACGGGGATTACTATTTCGGGCTTCTCGGGACTGCTGGTGTTTATGGTCAGGTAGCCGCCTATGAACCGGTCGTTGCTGCGGGGAGTAACCGAGACGGTAATTACTGCCTTGCCGCCCGCTTTGACCGTGGTCTTTTTTGTCTTGACGAGCACCTGTTGCATCGTGGATTTTACGGAAGTCAGTGTAACGGGTTGTTTGCCGTTGTTCTGGACGGTTATAGAAACGTCTTTTTTTGCGCCTATCTTAATTTCACCCAGATTTAACTGCTTCGGGATGACACTGATATCCTCGATGACCGTACCTTTCAGAATAAGAGTATAGGCCTGGTTTTTGGGATCGTTCGACTGGACGGTTATAGTTTTGCTGATGCTTCCGGAAAAATTGGTCGAGTTAAAAGAAACCTTGATTTCCGCGGATTTTCCAGGGGGAACGGATCGCGAGGAGACATCCGCCACGGTGCAGCCGCACGATGTGCTGACACTGCCGATATTAAGCACGGAATCACCCTTGTTTTTCAGGACGAAGATATGGTCGACATGTTTTCCCTGTGCTATGGAGCCGAAATCGAATACGGGGCTTTCGACTGAAGCAGTGGGCGCCCCCATGGCCACGGAGGCGAATAAAAGGAAAATGACGGACACGGACAACAAATAGCGCAATGATTTCATTTTAATAACCTCAATGTCAAATTTGGCGTGCCTGGAAGACTTTATATAACATAAAAAGCAGCCACAGACTATAATGATTTGACAGTATACCTTCTTTTTGCTATAGGAACTCTGGGAAACAGCAGATTTATCGACACTTTGAAGGGGGTGCGGCCGGGCATTTTCCCTTTTTATCGAATCAGCCCTTCATTATCCTGCCGGTCGAACCAAAATTAATTTTGCGGAGCAGAAAAATGATAATTCGGTGTGATCAATGCAAAACCCGATTCAGACTTGATGATTCGAAGGTTACAGTTTCCGGTGTCAGAGTCCGCTGTTCCAAATGCAAACATACATTTGTCGTTAGAAAAGACGTGGACGAAGAAGAAACCGCAATTGAGGAAGCGTCACGCGACATGGAAAACACTTCCGCGGAAACAATTGAAAGGGAAAATAGTCCTGTCGGCGGAATAAGTGAGCAGGCGGAAGCACCGCAAATCAGCGGAGAAATCAATCTTCCGCAGGAATCTGCCCCTGGCGGACATGATTTGTTCGACACGGGTGCTTCCGATGAGACATCTTCCATCGAAGAAGATTTCCTCCTGTTCAAAAACGGAAAGCCGGCTGACGACCCTGCCGGTACAGATAAAGAAACAGTGGAGCAAAAATCTTCGTATCAATGGTCCGAAGAACGGGAAATGGCGCCACGCCATGACCTTGAAGATGATGATCCGCGGTTTACCGGCAAAAGCGAAACGGAACAGAGAGAAACGTTTTCAACAGATTGCGAAGATTTTTCCATGGATGCCGGGGAAGGTCATTTGCGGCAGGAGGAAAACTTTGCCGAAGACTTGACGCATGACTCATGTCAAGTGCTTTCTCGGGAAACGGACCAGGACCGGGTACGGGAAGATTTCCCGGTTGACGGGATTGCACTGCCAGAGACTCAAGACTCGAGCAAGAAGGACGATTTTTCTCCGGATGATGAATGGTTTATCAAGGCAGAAAATCATTTGACGGATGAAACGGACCATTCAGTAGCAATTAAGGATTCAGAGCGCGCCGGGACAATTGACAAATCCCAAGAATTGTCGAATGTTCCGGAAAGTGCGTTTGAACCGGTGGCGGAAGATAAAGCAACGCCGTTCAGTTTTGATGCCGGCGAGGAGAAAACGGTATCTTCCGTCCGTCCAGGAAGCGGGGCTGAAGAAGATCTGCCGCCCCTTTCCATTACATCGAGAAAGAAGCGCTCCCTGTCCGCGGCCAGGATTTTCACGATTATTTCAGCTTTTGTTTTTCTGGTCCTGCTGGCGGTCGTGTATCTTTTCAGGACGGATATTGAAGTTATGAAAATTCCAAGTTTTACCGCCATTAAAAACAGGATAACGACGGGGCGGTGGGAAAACGGGGAAATTGCAATCAAGAATCTTGACGGGAATTTTGTCCGCACTGATCACGGCCCTGATATCTTTGTCATCAGGGGCGAGGTGGTGAACCTGTCTGATAAAACAAGTTCGCCGGTCCGGATCAGGGGTTATGTTTACGGGATTAAGGGAGAACCCCTGTTGAACGGGTTGGCCGGTTTCGGGAAGGTCCTTTCCAATGAACAATTGGCGGCTCTTTCAGCAGGCGATCTGGAAGCTCTTGCGGAAAAACAGCCGGGCAGCGCCCCCCGCGACCTTATTGTATCGCCCGGAAAGCGAGTTTCTTTCCAGGTTATCTTCAGACATGTACCTGCGGGGGCCGCTGAATTCGGAGCCGAGGTGGTCGGTTCGACCGCCGAAACTCCGTAAACGGCTGCCGCGGGCGCCAAAGGACAGCTTTGCCTGAACCGGGATCGTTATGGGAGGCGGGGCTTTTGGGTTGACAATTTATTTGGGGGCAGGAAAAAAGAAATGCCGGCGCACGGTAAAACGTACGCCGGCATTGCAGCATAAGGCTGCCAGAAAAGAATTACTTAGCGATAGCGCCAACCGGACATGTATCTACACATGCGCCGCAATCGATACAGGTGTCCGCATCAATTGCCCTTTTGTCACCGGCTTCGCTGATAGCGCCAACCGGACAGGAATCGTCACATGCGCCGCAGTTAATGCAATCTTGGTTGATGGTATGAGCCAAAGTTTTCACCTCCCTCTCAAGTATTGACCAGAAAATTGATTAGTGCGTTGAAAATATCATACGGAAAAATAAATGTCCAGAAGAAAGCTTCCCCAAAATTTAAATATAATTACACAAAGGTGTTGAATTCGATTTCACTCTAGTGTATAAATAGGGGTCGATTGTTTGCACTTCCGGGCATCCCGTTACCCAGAATTCTTCCATGTATTTACAAGCAAAAACAAGAAGATATAATCTCTCTGCTGGAGAGAATGGGAAAATTTGTGCCATGGTTTAAAGAGCTGCTTGATAATTTTCTAATGCATGTTTGCAGTTTTATCCATGGTGAATTTCGATTGATAGAAATCACGAGTATTTATTAAAAAAATGGGGAGGAAGTAGATGGATATTCTAGCCATAAATTGTGGCAGCTCTTCGGTAAAATACCAGCTTTTTGATTGGTCAAAAAAAGAGATCATTGCCAAAGGATTGGTAGAGAGGGTTGTCGTGGGAGGTTCTTTCATCATCCACGAGGTGCCCGGACGCGAGAAATACCGAAAAGAGTCCGAATGCCCCAATCATACGATCGCCCTGGACCTTATTATCAAGACGCTGACTGACCCCGAGCATGGAGTGCTGGAAGATATAAGCCAGATTTCCGCGGTGGGTCACCGCGTTGTGCACGGCGGCGAGAGCTTCACCCGGTCGGTCATGATCGATGAGGATGTTATCGATGCCGTGAAATCCGTGCAACATCTGGCGCCGTTGCACAATCCTCCCAATATCGCGGGCATAGAAGCCGTCCGCGCCGTTCTTCCCGATGTTCCCAACGTTGCCATTTTTGATACCGCCTTTCACCAGACAATGCCTGAATACGCCTTCATCTATCCGTTGCCGTATGACTGGTATACAAGGTATGGCGTCCGCAGGTATGGATTCCACGGCACGTCACATCTTTACGTTTCCAAGCGGGCCGCCGTTCTTCTCGGCAAGAAGCCCAAGGACTGCAACCTCATTACCATGCATATCGGAAACGGGGTATCCCACTGCGCCATTAAAAACGGTATTTCCGTGGATACCAGCATGGGCCTTACGCCCCTCGAAGGCGCCGTCATGGGGACACGCTGCGGCGACATTGATCCGGCGATTCCCATGTTCATGATGCAGATGGAAAACCTTACCGCCAAGGAAATCGACAGCACTTTGAACAAAAAAAGCGGGATCCTCGGCATTACCGGCAAGTATACCGACAGGCGCGACGTAATTGAGAACGCTGAAAAGGGTGACAAGCTGTGCAAGCTGGCCATTGAAATAGAGGGTTACCGGTTGAAAAAATATATCGGAACCTACATGGCCGTGGTTGGCAGGCTTGACGCGGTGGTTTTCACCGCGGGGGTCGGCGAGATGGGCTGGCAGCTCCGGGAAAAAGCCCTAGACGGTCTGGAGGCGCTGGGGATCAAGATGGACAAGCAGCGAAACCGCGCCGCCATGTCCCGAAAGAAGGAAAACCTGATAACGTCTGATGATTCGCCGATCAAGGTTTATGTAATTCCGACCGATGAAGAGCTGGTCTTTACTGAGGATGTTGCCGCTATTCTCGAAGGGACCTATACGGACCATATGAACTTCGAATATTCCTTCGCGAAATCGGATTTTGAACGAACATAGTCCGGGTTGTACCGGGAAAGAAAAGAGCCGGCGGTTTTTCCGTCGGCTCTTTTCTTTTTGTGAGGGTAAACTCTAAGGTCCTGTTTGCTATTGCTGGGCCTGGGACTGGACCGCGGTGATGGCAGCGACATTAACGATATCGTCAACCGAACACCCGCGGGAAAGGTCGTTGACAGGCTTGGCCAGACCCTGGATGATCGGGCCGATGGCTTCCGCGCCGGCAACCCTTTCAACCAGCTTGTAGCCGATATTGCCTGCGTCGAGGTCGGGGAATATCAAAACATTTGCCTTTCCGGCCACCGGGCTTCCCGGAGCTTTCCGCTCGCCGATACTGGCGATCAGCGCCGCGTCCGCCTGGAGTTCCCCATCGATATGGATAGTGGAGTCAATCGACCTGGCTATCTCTATGGCTTTGGTAACCTTGTCGATGTCGGTATGGGAGGCGCTTCCTTTTGTCGAGAAAGAAAGCATGGCGACTCTCGCGTCAACATCCAGGAAAGCCTTGCAGTTGCGGGCGGTCGCGACCGCGATCTCGGCCAGTGCCTGTGAATCCGGATTCGGGTTCACCGCGCAGTCCGCGAACAGAAGTACGCCGTTTTCTCCGAAGTTCGGACTTTTGGTGATCATGAGGAAAAAAGACGAGACGGTTTTGATTCCGCTGCTTGTCCCGACCGTGTGAAACGCTGATCTGAGTACGTCTCCGGTTGTGCTTGTGGCGCCGGCGACGCAGCCCCCGGCATCTCCCATTCTTACCATCATTCCCGCGTAATAGAGATTGTCGCTGGCAGTCAGAAGTTTGTGGGCCTCTTCCCGTGAAAGACATTTGCTCTTGCGGATATCCACCAGCTTATCCACATAGGCTTCCAGCTTGTGTGAAGTGGAAGGCTGGATGATTTCCACTCCGTCAAGAATCGCGCCCTTGGCGGCCGCGGCCGATTTTACCTTTTCGGGATTTCCGAGTAAAACAACCTTTGCCAGTCCCTGTTCGACGATTTTTTCCGCGGCAAAGAGCATTCGCTCATCGTAGCTTTCGGGAAGAACCACTGTTTGCAGGTTGGTTTTAGCCTTTGCCTTGATTTGCTCAATCAGATGCATATTTTCCTCCTTGTCCATGTTTAAAAGCACTAGAATTTTATAACCCAAGGGGATTCATGAGTCAATAAAAAAGCCAGGTACAGGAATCCGCGAATTCCTTTCATTGCCTTCTTCACAATAAATAAACCGGGGTAGGCCGCGGATTTTCGCAAATCCTGCCGCCGATTTTTTTTAAGTCAAACTAAAAATTATGCTTCGGGTTCGTGAATTGGCGTTTTCTTCTTTCGCGGCCTGCTTCTTTTCGGCTTATTCTCAGTCTCTTTGTTAATGCCGGTTTCCATGGCACCTGAATTGTTTTCGGCAAATGTACTTTCCTCGATAGTGCCGGAATCACCATGTTCAGCAGGCGCCTCTTTGGAAGCCGCCGTCTCCGCCGGAGTTTTTTTGCGTGGTTTCCTTTTTCTTTTCGGTTTCTCTTCGCCCGCTTCAGGGGCAGGAGCAGGCTCTATAGCGGCAACGGAAGATGTATCGGACTTTTCCGTTGCCTCAGATTGCGGCGCTTCCGCGTCAATTTGCGCTGTCTCTTCGGCAACCGCTGGTTTTGCCCGTTTTCTTCTTCTCCTGCGCTTTTTCTTCTGGTGCGGCTCGTTTTCCGCCTTTACCTCGTCCTGTACTGCTTCCGCGGATTCCGGCAGAGGCAGAAAGGCGGTTTCCGGAATTTCGTCCGGCGTGGCTTCTTCAGACGCCGCTGCCGCTTCTGTTGACGGTTCCTGGGCAGTCTGCGGCTTTTTCTTGTGTCTCCGCCTTTTTCGCTTGTTCCTGGTTTCCTTCTCATCCACCGCTATTGCCGGGGTTTCAGCCGGCTCTTTTTCCGTGCCGGTCTCGACCGGAGGTTCGACGGCGGCATATTCCGCTTCCGGTTCAAGGGAAGGCTCCTTCTCCTTCTTCATCAACTCCAGTTCAATCTGGTTCATCATGAATGAAGGTTTGCCTTTTACCGTGATCTCGATGCCGTGTTCGTTTTCGATCTGGGTCAGTTCACGTTTTTTCCTGTTAAGGAGATAATAGGCGACTTCAAGGGGCAGTCCGCCACGAACCTCCGCGATTGTGCCCCTGGCCGCGGTGGCATGCACCCTGCGAAGGAAAGAAAGGGCCATCGTTTCCACCGATTTGACTTTTCCCTGTCCGCCGCAATGGGGACATTCCAGGTAACTTCCTTCGTTGATGGTCTGTTTTATCCTTTGGCGAGACATTTCGAGCAGGCCGAACTGGGATATTTTCCCGACGCTGACCCTTGCCTTGTCGGCCTTTAAAGCGTTTTTGAGGACTTTCTCCACTTCAATCTGGTGTTTGCGGTCCCGCATGTCGATAAAATCGATGACGATCAGGCCGCCCAGGTCGCGCAGCCTGAGCTGTCTCGCCACTTCCTCGGCTGCTTCGAGGTTGGTTTTGAACGCCGTGTCCTCGACTCCTCTCTCGCCGGTGGATTTGCCGGAATTGACGTCTATGCTGACCAGTGCCTCAGTCGGGTCTATGACAATCGAGCCGCCCGACTTGAGGGGGACTTTCTTTTCGTAGATGAGGTCGATCTGCTCCTCCAGCTGATATTTCGAGAAAATCGGCCGCTTTTCCTGGTGGAGTTTTACGCTTTTTTCGTACCTGGGCATGATCTCCTTGAAAAAGGCCCTGGCTTGCTTGTAAACTTCCTTGCTGTCCACGAGCACTTCATCAATGTCGGCGGTGAAATAATCCCTGATGGTGCGGATTACCAGATCGGATTCCCGGTATATAAGGGAAGGGGCGCTGGACTCAACCGCCTTTTCCCGGATGTTTTCATAAAGTTTTAAAAGGTACTGGAGGTCTTTCAGCAGTTCGCTTTTCCGTTTGCCGACCGCTTCGGTTCTTATTATGTATCCGAATCCTTCGGGTATCTCGATTTCGCTGACAATTTCCTTCAGTTTTTTCCTGTCCGCCTCGTTTTCAACCTTGCGGGAAATACCGGCGGAATCACTGCCGGGCATGAGAACCATGTAACGGCCGGGAAGGGACAGGAAAGTGGTGAGCGCCGCTCCCTTGGCGTCCCGCTCCCCTTTCTCGACCTGAACGATCAGCTCCTGGCCGCGCCGCAGGATTTCCTGTATCCTCGGGCGCCTGTTTCTCTGCTCTTCCGGGATATCATCCCTCCATTGCCAGTATTCGGGTTGTATTTCGCCCATCTGCAGGAAGCCGAGCTTTTTCTGACCTATTTCCACGAACGCTGCCTGGAGGCCCGGCTCGACCCTGACGACCGAACCCTTGTAAACATTGCCCCTGGTCTGTTCCTTGCCTGCCGTTTCTATGTCCAGCTCAACCAGCCGGCCATCGGCGACAATAGCAACCCTCGCTTCCTCGGGATGCATAACATTGATCAACATCTTCTTGGACATCTAGCGCTTTCCTTTCGCTCCATGGCAACTCACCGCAATTAAATTTTGCGGTGCGAATTGCATTCTTATGTGATCCGGTTATTTGATTTCCGGAATTTAAATGCTGTCAAAATTTATTAATTATAGCAGAGTTTTGTATCATTTGGCATGAAAAAAACCGGTATCAAGCATTTTAATTCATGCATCTTGTGTATATTCAACCGAAGAATTTGACAAGAAGGCTTCATTCTTCATACAATGATGATGAACTATTTCCTGGAGATACAGACTAAATGTTGCATCTGCAAAATTTATCAAAAGAATTCAACGGAAATCCCATTTTCCGGAATATCAGCTGGCACCTGAAAAAAGGCGAGCGGGTCGGCCTGGTCGGTGAAAATGGTGCGGGCAAATCAACGCTGATGCGGATTATTGCCGGGCTCATGGAGCCTGAGTCCGGTTCCGTTCAGACATTAAAGGGAGCAGTCATCGGCTACCTCCCCCAGGATGCGATGGCATCCGGAGAGACGACCCTTTTTGCCGAGGTGATGGCGTCCTTTTCGTATCTCCGGAGAATCGAAGAGCAATTGCGGGGACTGTCCGCGGAGCTTGAAAAAGCGGAGCACGGCGCCGATATGAATGCTGAATTGCTTTCCAAGTTCGGCCACCTGGAGGAAGAATTCCGCCAGAGGGGCGGTTACTCGATGGAGTCGGAAGCGGGGAGAGTTCTGTGCGGACTCGGCTTTACCATGAAAGACAGGGAGCGGCCCTGTTCGGAGTTTTCCGGCGGGTGGAGGATGCGCATAGCCCTGGCCGGATTCCTCCTGCAAAAGCCACATGTCCTGCTCCTGGACGAGCCGACCAACCATCTGGATATCGAAGCCCGCAACTGGCTGGAGGAATATCTCAAAGAGTACCCGTATTCCGTTATTCTCGTGTCCCATGACCGCTTTTTCATGGATCAGGTGTGTCACCGGATAACGGAAATCTGGAACGGTTCCCTGACCGACTATCACTGCGATTACAGCGTCTATCTGAAACAGCGCGAAGAAAGGGTCGCGGGGCTGCGGGAGGCGAAGCGCCGCCAGGATGAAGAGGTTGCCAAAATAGAGGATTTTATTTCGCGTTTCAGGTACAAATCCGACAAGGCCGCGCTCGTTCAGTCCAGGATCAAGCAACTGGAGAAGATTGAACGGATTGTTCTGCCTCCGGAGCGGAAGCGCATCTGTTTTGCTTTTCCCCCGGCGCCCAAAAGCGGCAGGATAGCGCTCGAACTTAAAAAAGTGACAAAGGCATACGGAGAAAAAGTTATTCTTGATGATGTTGACCTGATCGTCGAAAGGGGAGAAAAGATTTCCATCGTAGGTCACAATGGGGCCGGGAAATCAACCCTGATGCATGTCCTTGCAGGAAGCGGTTTTCAGCGTGGCGAAAGAATTGTCGGTCATAATGTCATAATCGATTATTTCGCCCAGAACCAATCCGCTTCCCTGGATGAGGAAAGAACGGTCTACGAAGAATTGCTGGCCGATGCACCATTTGATGCGGTTCCCGGGCTGCGCGACCTGCTCGGCGCTTTTCTTTTTTCCGGCGATGAAATCAGGAAGAGGGTGGGCGTACTTTCCGGCGGCGAAAAAAACAGGCTGGCGCTTGCCAAGATGCTGCTCCGTCCGGCAAATGTCCTGTTGCTGGACGAACCGACCAATCATCTCGATTTGTTCAGCAAGGAAGTACTGCTGGACGCCCTTAAATCATTTTCCGGGACAATACTGTTCGTTTCCCATGACCGTCACTTTATTGATGCCCTCGCAACGCGGGTCATTGAAGTTGATAATGGAGGAATAACGTCTTTTGCCGGCAATTATGAGGATTATCTGGAGAAGACAGCTGGAAGGCCTGGTGTAGCCGATGACGGAGCCACACCCCGACAAGTTTCGGCAAATCCGCTCAAATCCGATGGGAATCCGGCGGCTAAAGCGGAACGCATGCTTCGGCGGGACGAGGAGAAACAAAGGCAGAGGGATGAACGGGCCAGATTGAAAAAAATAGAAGAGCTGGAAAACCTGATAGAAAAGCATGAAACCTTGTTGCATGAACTGGAACAGAAAATGAGCGATCCGGGTTTTTTCGAAGACCAGGACGCAGGCAGGCGCGCCGCGGAAGACCATCAAGCCCTTTCCTGCAAAATCTCCTGTCTCTATACGGAGTGGGAAGAGGCACAGGGCGCCCGTGCCCTGTAAGTTCGAACACGCTCCGGAAATGCCCGATTAGCGGCCCATATTGTCGTCTGCCTTGACAGAATGGCTTTCAATGCTAAGTTGTAGATAGTATTTCAAAACGCCGCATAAGGAAAATAAGTCCCGTAAGAGTATTGGCATTTATGCTAACCTGATTGTCCGAGGACAAAATGTATGCCCGAGAACAGCTCCCTGACCATACCGGAAATACTGCCGCTTTACCCGCTTAAGGATATGGTGGCGTTTCCTTACATGATTTTCCCTGTTTTCATAAATGACGAGGAGATGGTTACGTTCGAGGAGGCAAGGCGTTATAACAATCTTGCCGTACTGGTAAAGCTGCGCGATGAAAAAACGGGAATGCTCCAGGGAGATATCCATGAAATAGGGTCGGTCTGCAAAATCAACCAGCTCTACAAGCTTCCGGAGGGCGGGGCGAAAGTCATGGTCGAAGGAATCATGCGGGTGAGAATTAACCTGATCATGCAGGAAGTCCCGTACATTCTCGCCCGGATTGATCCGGTCCGTGAATTCGTGGAAAAATCGGTTGTCTCGGATGCCCTGCTGCAGAGCCTCAATGCGCTTCTCAAAATAGCCATTTCCTACGGCCGGCCGCTTCCGGACGATGTTTTGAAAATGATCGACTACATCGACAGCCCCGCGAGGTTCTCGGACCTTGTCGCCCTGTACGTCAGCCTTCCCGTCGATGAACTGCAGAAATTGCTTGAGACAGTTGACCCGCTGGACCGCCTGAAAAAGGTTTATATTCACCTGACGAACGAGGTGCAGCGTCTCCAGGTCAAGGCGGAGATCCAGACCGAGGTTGCCAAGCGCGTAGGAAAGACGCAGAAAGAATATATCCTCCGCGAACAGATGAAGCAAATTCAGGAGGAACTGGGGGAGGACGACGCAAGATCGGGAGAAATGCAGGAGCTGCGAAAGAAAGTTTTCAGCGACGCAATGCCCGACGATGTCAAGAAGATTGCGGAAAAGGAGCTGAAGAGGCTTGAGAAAATAAATCCGTCTTCTCCGGAATACACGGTTTCCAGGACGTATCTTGATTACCTCACCGGAATGCCGTGGAAGATATCCACACCGGACAATAACGACATAAACCAGGCGGAAGTCGTCCTGAACGAAGACCATCACGACCTCGAAAAGGTGAAGGACAGGATATTGGAGTACCTGGCGGTTCGTTCCCTGAGGCAGAGCATGAAAGGACCGATCCTCTGTTTCGTGGGTCCTCCCGGAGTGGGCAAGACAAGCCTGGGGAAATCGATTGCGAGAGCGCTCGGAAGGAAATTCATACGAATTTCTTTGGGGGGGATGAGGGACGAAGCGGAGATCCGCGGTCACCGCCGGACTTATATAGGGGCTTTACCCGGCAGGATAATCCAGGAAATTTACCGCTGCGGTAATAATAATCCTGTATTCATGCTCGACGAGGTCGACAAGATAGGCCTGGATTTCCGCGGGGATCCGGCGAGCGCGCTATTGGAGGTGCTGGATCCGGAGCAGAATTTCTCCTTCGCCGACCATTATCTCGATGTCCCTTATGATCTTTCAAAAGTGATGTTTATTACAACGGCCAACATTCTCGATACCATCCCGCCCCCCCTGCGGGACAGGATGGAAGTGATCGCACTGTCCGGGTATACCGACGAAGAAAAGGAGAAAATCGCCTCCCGCTTTCTTGTCCCCAAGGAAGTGGAGGAAAACGGCTTGTCGAAGACTCCGCCGCAATTCACGACGGACGGCATTTACAGGATTATCCGCGATTACACCCGTGAAGCCGGAGTGCGGAACCTGCAGCGCAATATAGCCTCCATATGTCGCAAAATAGCGAAGGAGATTACGCAGAAGAAGCCTGTGCGCGAGACTGTCACGCCGGAAGTTGTGGAGGAACTGCTGGGCCCGAGGAAATTTTTTAACGAGGTCGCCGCGGAGAAAGACCGCGTCGGCGTCGTAACAGGGCTTGCCTGGACCGAATCGGGCGGCGATATAATCTTCATCGAGTCAACGCGCATGGCCGGAAAAAGAGAGCTGATACTGACCGGTTCGCTGGGTGAGGTCATGCGGGAATCCGCGCGGGCCGCGCTCTCTTTTGTCCGTTCCAATTGTTCCGAGTGGGGGATTCCGGAAAAGATTTTCGAAGAGACCGATATACATATTCACGTTCCTTCCGGGGGAATACCCAAAGACGGACCTTCCGCCGGCATCGCCATGGTTACGTCCATCGTTTCGCTGCTGACGGGCCGGGCCGCCTGCCGGTACGTCGCAATGACCGGTGAAATAACCCTGACTGGCCGCGTGCTTGCGATCGGGGGGCTCAAGGAGAAGGCGTTGGCCGCGCACCGTGCGGGAGTCAAGAAGGTGATAGTCCCCGTGAAAAACCGGGTAGACATGGACGACATACCGGAAAGCGTCAAGTCAGAGCTGGATTTTTCCTTTGTGGAAGATGCCAGGGAAGCGATTTCGGTTGCTCTTCAGTGAACTTTATTAAAGGACAAAATGTTACCAGATGTATTGACCTTGCAGCTTATGGTTCTCCGTGTTTGGCGGCGAATCGGGATTTAGAGCTTGTTCGTAAATAACGCTCCGAAGGATCGCGCCCGGATTTATGTCGGATTTGACCGGGACGATTGAGAAAAACCGCAGGCGTAGTATTATTAAATTTTCGAAAAAAATGATGAAACGGCGACATTTGTGCCGGATGCCTTCTCCATAGTCATTGTCTAAATTTTATCTTGACAAAGAGTGAAGCTGTCATCTAAAGTTACTTTTTTGCAATATAACCACAATTTTACAGATAAATTGATAAGAATTAACTGGAAGAATATATCCCATGTTTGACAGCCTCTCTGATAAACTGGATTCCATATTCAAAAAGCTCCGCGGTCAGGGGGTTATGACCGAGGATAATATCAAGGATGCCCTTCGCGAAGTGCGCCTTGTTCTTCTTGAAGCGGACGTGAATTTCAAGGTCGTCAGGGATTTTGTCGAAAAGGTCCGCAATCGTGCCGTCGGGTCGCAGGTTCTGCAGAGCCTTGCGCCGGGCCAGCAGGTAATTAAAATAGTTCATGACGAACTGGTTGCGCTGATGGGGGGCGGTGAAGACAACAGCCTTGACCTTGCGGCAAAACCCCCTGTTTCCGTCATGATGGTCGGTCTGCAGGGTTCGGGAAAAACAACTACCTGCGGCAAGCTTGCCAAGTATCTCAAGGCGCAGAGAAGAAGGCCTCTGCTGGTGCCTGCCGACGTTTATCGGCCCGCTGCGATAGACCAGCTGAAAACTGTCGGCCAGCAGGTCGGAATCGAAGTTTACGATTCGAAAGCGACACAGGATCCTGTCGATATATGCCGGGATGCTCTCCGCTATGCGGAGCTTTCGGGTTTTGACACGGTCATCTTCGATACGGCGGGACGTCTCCAGATTGATGAAGAATTGATGGAAGAACTTGTGCGGATCAAGGAAACGGCTGACCCGCGCGAGATTCTTCTTGTCGCTGACGCGATGACCGGACAGGAGGCGGTTAACGTCGCCACCGGTTTTGACGCCAGACTCGATCTTTCAGGGGTCGTGCTGACCAAGCTCGATGGAGACGCCAAGGGCGGGGCCGCGCTGTCCATAAAGGCAGTGACCGGCAAGCCGGTCAAGTTTGTCGGCCTGGGCGAAAAGCTGGACGCGATCGAAGTATTTTATGCTGACAGGCTGGTTTCGCGCATTCTCGGCATGGGTGACGTTCTTACTCTTATCGAGAAGGCGCAATCGGTAATTGACGTAAAGGAAGCCGAGAAGCTCCAGCAAAAGCTGCGGAAGAATGAGTTTACCCTTGATGATTTCAAGAGCCAGATGCAGCAGATCAAGAAAATGGGTTCCATTGAGTCAATCATGGGAATGATCCCCGGAATGGGGAAAATGATGAAGCAGATGCAGGGCGCCCAGCCCAGCGAGAAGGAACTGAAGCGAATAGAAGCGATAATCGACTCCATGACCCAGGCTGAAAGGACTAATCATTCGATCATCAACGGGAGCCGGAGAATTCGTATAGCAAAAGGAAGCGGCACGACCGTTCAGGAAGTGAACCAGTTGCTGAAGCGCTTTACGGAAGCGCAAAAAGTTGTAAAGCAGCTGCAGAAGCTCGGCGCCAAGGGAATGCTCAGAGGGATGGGCAAGATGGGCAGGGGAATGCTCCCGTTTTAAGGCATGTTTCATCGTTGTTAAGTAATAAGATATAAGATCCGAATCATTCGAATATTATTGCGGCCCAGGCGTCGCAGAAAATCAGGAGGAAGAAATGGCAGTAAAAATCAGACTCGCCCGGGCGGGCGCCAAGAAGAAGCCCTTTTACCAGATTGTCGTTACCGATGAACGCAATAAGAGGGACGGAAGCTTTATTGAAAAGGTCGGCACATACGATCCGAACCAGGATCCGGCTGCAATCAGTTTCGAGGAAAGCAGGGCTTTGGAATGGCTGGGCAAGGGAGCCCAACCAACCGATACCGTAAAACAGATTCTCAAGAAAGCAGGCATCTGGCAGAAATTTGCTACGAAAGCCGCATGATTTTCCGATTTTCCGGTCCGCCGGACATTCTACTCTCACAGAGGATACCGACATGAAAGAACTCGTAGAGATGATTGCCAAGGCTCTTGTCGATGACCCCAGCAAAGTAAGTGCTACAGAAGAGATGGAAAATGAGACGACTGTTATCAAACTGACCGTAGCAAAAGAGGACATGGGACGTATAATCGGAAAAGAGGGAAGAACCGCCAAGGCCATGCGAACGCTTCTCAATGCAGTTTCTACCAAGGGAAACAAAAAGGCTATCCTTAAAATTGTTGAGTAATGTTTAGCAGTGACAGTCTGGTTTTGATCGGCAAGGTTGTTGCCACCCACGGGATAAGGGGGCAGCTGCGTGTAGCTCCTTATTCCGGTGATGCCGGAAGTATTCTTTCGCATCACACAATTGTTCTAAAAGGACCCAACGGGGAGTTGGACGGCTACGAAGTCGCAGGCTCCTCGATACACGGTAAAAAAGTAATTCTTTCACTGGAGTCCTTTCATAATATAAATCAGGTCGAGCATCTTGTCGGGCGGGAGATATTTGTAAGACGTGAACAGCTTCCGGAGCTTCCGGATGGAGAATATTACTGGTGTGATCTGATCGGCTTGAAAGTCCGGACGATCGGGGGCGGCTATCTCGGGGAGCTGTCAGACATTCTGGCGGCCGGCGGCAACGATGTATATGTTGTCAGAATGGGTGAGAAGGAATATCTTATCCCCGCCGTCGAGGATATTGTCGCTGAAATTAATTTAGCTGAAGGCACAATGACGGTAGACCCTCCCGAAGGGCTGCTTGACTTATGAAGTTTGATATCCTTACGCTCTTCCCCTCCATGTTTGATGGACCTTTTTCCGAAAGCATAATAAAGCGTGCTGTCGATAAGGGGTTGTTGCAGATAGGCATCCATAACGTGCGTGATTATGCGGTGGACAGGCATAAGACGACGGATGATTATCCATACGGTGGCGGGGCTGGCATGGTCATGAAGGTTGAGCCCCTGGCTGCCTGTATTGAAGCTGTCCGGCCGGGGAATGCGCAGGCAAAGGTAATATTGACGACACCGCGCGGCAGCACATTCAACCAGTCCATGGCCAGGGAATTGTCCCGTGAACAAGGTCTGATAGTCATTTGCGGGCGATACGAGGGCGTGGATGAACGGGTGAAGGATCTTTTCGTCGATTATGAAATTTCACTGGGAGATTTCGTCCTGACCGGTGGAGAGCTGGCTGCCATGGTGATGGTTGACGCTGTTTCACGATGCCTCTCCGGAGTTCTGGGAAGCGATGAATCGGCATCCGACGATTCTTTTTCGGACGGGCTTCTTGAATACCCCCAGTACACACGGCCGTCGGAGTTCAGGGGCTTGAGAGTTCCGGACGTATTGCTGTCCGGCAATCATCGTGAAATCTCTTTATGGCGACGTCGCCAGGCGCTTAAAAAGACATATGTGACCAGGCCTGACCTGATACGTTCCGCCCGCCTTGCGGACGATGAACAGAGTTATCTCAGGGAGCTTGCCGGAGATTGAAGAGAATTGGCAGAGAACGTTCCGACAGGCCCGAATTTGAGTATCGCTTTACTCCATTACCCGGTTTATGATAAAAACCGGAACCTGGTTACTACGGCTGTAACCAATCTTGATGTGCATGATATCGCAAGATCAGCCAAAACCTATGGCGTATACCGGTATTACGTGTTGACGCCGCTTAAGGAGCAGCAGGAGCTGGCGTTAAGCATTATAAATCACTGGCAAAAAGGATATGGGGCATCTTATAACCCGAAAAGGAAAGAGGCCCTTGACCTGGTAACCGTGGCCGAACGACTGGAATTTGCCGTTGAAGAACTTGAGAAGGAATTCGGTCGACCGGTAAGGGTCGTGGCAACTGGAGCAAGCGGCAGTCAGGCCAATATCTCGTATGGAGACATGGCCAGGCTTCTGGAAGACCGGAATCAGACAAATTTGTTGCTTTTCGGCACCGGTTGGGGGCTGGCGGATGAAGTCCTTGCCCGTGCGCATTTTGTACTTGAACCAATAAAGGGATACGGATCATATAATCATCTATCCGTCAGGTCGGCCGCAGCTATTATACTTGACAGGCTGCTGGGCCGTTTTTGAGATATACGCCACACGAAAAATCGCAAAAAAAGTAAAAGCTGAAACATAAAGGAGGAGCAGTAAAATGAACAAAATTGATTTTATCGAATTCGAGCAGATGAAAAAAAACATCCCGGTTTTTAAACCGGGTGACAGCGTCAAGGTTAACGTGAAAATTGTAGAAGGCGACAAAAGCCGTATTCAGGCTTTTCAGGGCGTTGTGATAAAACGGCAGAACGGCGGAATTCGCGAATCTTTCACGGTGCGCAAAATTTCAAACGGAATAGGCGTGGAAAGATGTTTTCCCCTTCATTCCCCTTCCGTCGAATCCATTGAAGTGATAACACGTGGGCAGGTGCGCCGGTCCAAACTCTACTATCTGCGAAAACTGCGCGGCAAGGCTGCCCGAATCCGTGAAAAGAAATATGTCGCCCAGTAAATCTGAAAAGGCCCCGGCTGAAACCGGGGCTTTTTTGTATGTGAAGTATGCGATGCGGATGGCAATACGGAGGGAAAATGACGGGAACCCTTTTCGGGCCGGGAGAGAAAACGGATTTATGCATGTTCGAGGAACACGCTTTCCGGCAGGGATATAAATATATCGCGGGTATTGACGAGGCTGGCAGAGGTGCCCTCGCAGGACCGGTCGTCGCGGCCGCGGTGATTTTTCCACGGGGAATAGAAATTCCCGGGGTGAATGATTCAAAAAAGCTGACTCCTTCAAAAAGGGAAGCTCTTTACGATTCAATTATTAAAAATTCTCTCGCTGTTGGGGTCGGCGTCGAAGATAATCTCGTCATAGATGAGATAAATATTTTGCAGGCCACTTTGGTTTCAATGAAAAAAGCTGTCCAGGGGCTTTCAATTCAGCCTGATTTCCTTCTGGTCGACGGAAATATTGCCGTCCCCGTGAATATTCCGCAAAAGTACATAATAAAGGGAGATTCCTCCAGTATTTCCGTGGCGGCGGCTTCCATTATCGCAAAAGTAACTCGGGACAGGCTTATGGTTGAATATGACGAAATATACCCTGGATACGGATTTGCCGGGCATAAGGGTTATGGATGTGCTTCCCATCTGGCCGCAATAGCGGAACTGAGTCCCTGCGTTCTCCATAGAAAAACATTCCGCGGCGTAAAAGAACATGTTAGAGGCAATCCAACGGAGCTTGACCGTGGATCCATGCTATGACAGGCACACTTCAGGAGAGCGGAAATTTAAGCGTCGGGAAATGTGGAGAAGAAATAGCCGTCAACTACTTGAAAGGCTGCAAGTTCAAAATTCTGGAACGAAATTTCCGATGCAGATGCGGCGAAGTCGATATTATCGCCCGGGAAGGCAAAACATTTGTTTTCATCGAAGTGAAAACCCGCAGGAATGATTCGTATGGCCCTCCTCAGCTTTCAGTGACGCAATTCAAGCAGAGGCAGATATCAAAAGCGGCGCTTTTATATATGTCGTCGAAAAAGATTGAAAATGAACCGGCTCGTTTTGACGTAATAGCTATTTGCTTAAGTGGACAGGAAAAACCCCTCATAGATCACATAAAAAATGCTTTTGATCTGACTTATTGAAAGAAGATATTTGTTTACTTTGAAAAAGGGCACGCTTTACATAGTTGCCACACCAATCGGCAATCTCGAAGACATAACCTTCAGGGCAGTGCGTATTCTCAAAGAAGCGGACCTTGTCGCGGCGGAAGACACGCGTCATTCCCGCAAGCTGTTTTCCCACCTGGGGATCTCAAGGCCGATGACATCATATTTCGATCATAACAAGGCCTTTAAAGGACCATATCTTCTCGAAAAGCTGAAAGAGGGGCTTTCTGTTGCTCTCATTTCCGATGCCGGAACTCCGTGCATTTCGGATCCGGGCTATCAACTGGTCCGCGATGCCGTTGAATCGGGGATCGATGTGGTGCCGATTCCGGGGCCGTCTGCATTCATCGCAGCCCTTTCCGCCTCGGGACTTCAGACGGATTCCTTTGTATTTGAAGGCTTTTTGCCAAGCCGCCAGGGCAAACGGCGTGATAAATTGATTTCCCTGAAAGAAGAGCAGCGAGTTATTATTTTTTATGAATCACCAAGAAGACTGCATGCGGCCTTGTCTGACATTCTTGAAGTATTCGGTGACAGAAAAGTCGTGGTTGCCAGGGAGATAACGAAAATCTACGAGGAGTTCATGAGAGGTTCTCTTTCGGGGATAATTTCCGGACTGTCCGGGCGCGAAGTTAGAGGTGAGGTGCTTGTACTTGTTTCACCGCCAGCCGATTCAGGTAACCCGGAACGGGTGAATGTCCACGATGCCTTGAAAAAATGCCTGCGTGACGGGAATCTTTCAGTGAAAGATGCCGTAAAGATGATTGCGATGGAGACGGGCATCAAGAAAAGCGAAGTCTATAAGGAAGCGCTGAAAATCGTAACAAGAGAAATAAAATGAAAAATCCTGTTCTCTCAAGTACTGAATCATCCGGTGGATCTGAATGTGAATTGCAAAATTTTCCTGTGATGTTACAATAATATAGCTAAAATGTAAAAAATCGGTCAAATAATGCTTGACGCATGAAGAGTAACTTTGGTATAAGGTACGTCCCTTCGCGATGGATGCGATGGGGTGATTCAAAAAATGAATCACGGCTGAAAAAAACAGTTGACAGGCGGAGTGGAGTTGGGTATAGTGCAAAGTCTGTCGCGGGAACTGGTCTTTGAAAACTAAATAGTAGACGAACAGTGGGTTCCGAGTAAATTAAATTGAGTATCAAAAGCTTCAGTATAAAAC
>DASRZQ010000107.1:0-22220 GCA_035686205.1 Geobacteraceae bacterium | reverse complement strand
CGGCTTACCCGATCATCAGCGATACGGCATGGATTAGCAATCCTATCATGCCGCCTACCAGGGTGCCGTTCATCCGTATGAACTGCAGATCGGACCCGATACTCAGTTCGATCTCGTTGACGAATTCCTTGTCTTCCCACTGTCTTATCGTTCCGGAAACGTGTTTCGCGAACCCCGTCCGCAGCCCGTCGGCATGATTTCTCACCATCATCTCCAGGTGTTCGTTTATGGAGTCTTTCAACTCGCCGCTTTTTTCCAGAGTGCGTCCCAGCCCCACGGCCGCCCGGGTCAGTTTCTCCCCGATCCTGGAATCGTCCCGCTCCAGGTCGTTGCGCAGCCAGTTTTTCAGGTCGAGCCAGAGGCTGTTTATGTAGCCGGCCAATGCGGGGTTGGCGATTATCTCGTGTTTCATGCCGTCGATCCGGCCCCTGAGCGCGGAATCGTGTTCCAGCCTGTGAATGAAATCGTTAATCGCCTCGTCGAATTTGTTTCTGAGTTCGTGGCCGGGATCCGCGTTAACTTCCTGAATAAAGGCGTTCAGCCTGTTCGCTATCTTTCCGCCTGCGCCCTGCATGAAAATGTCGCGATTGGGAATCATCCTGCTCAGCAGGGGATACTCGTTGTTGACCCATTTGTCGATTGCCGACGCGATCTTTGCCTGTGATTCCGGGTTCTCGAGCCATGCCCCGAGACGTTTCAGGACTTCGTCCAGGACCGCCTGGTGGCGATTGTCCCTTTTAAGGAAAACCAGGACCTGTCCGGCGGATGAGGACAAATCGAGCCTGGCGATCCGGCTTTCTACCGCCGCATGGATTATCCTGCGTACCCGTTCGTCATTTATGAATTCAAGGGATTCGATGATTACCCTGGTTAAGCCTGCCGACACCGAGGCGGCGTTTTTTTCCGACGACAAATATGCTGAAAGGCGCCCGGCCGGGTCAAAGCCCCGCAGTTTGGCCACCAGCGCTTCCGTAGCCAGGAATTTGTCCCGGATGAACTCCGCCAGGCTGTCCGCAATGGCATTTTTTTTATTCGGGACTATGGCGGTATGGGGTATTGGAATCCCCAGGGGATACCTGAAGAGAGCGACGACCGCGAACCAGTCCGCCAGCGCGCCGACCATGGCCGCTTCGGCAAAAGCCGATACCCAGCCCCAGTAGCCGAGTCCCTTGTGAACACGGGCTATTATAAACAGAATGGCGGCCGCAATCATCAACCCGACGGCGATCGTTTTATTCCTTTTCAACACGCGTCTTTTGTTCTCCACGATGTTCTCCTTGCTGACGTTTCCGGGGCACGGCAAAAAAAGACCGCCAGTCAGCGGTTGCTGAAATGGCGGTCTGCGGCTGTTTTCCGATCATTCCCGGCCGGGCCGGACCGAAAAATTTGCCTCATTTGCCATTGAATGAGACTTTTTACACCAGTTTGCGCTTGTCTGTCAACATCGGGGAAAACTCTTGCGGAGAAAAATGCTTCAGTCCTGCCGGAATTTCATTCCCGGCCGGGCCGGAAAATCCCCGAAAGCGGGATAAAACATCAGCAACGACCATGATCTCTCGTCTCGCTGTCGACAACGGGCAGGAATATGCTGAAAGTCGTTCCTTTGCCGGCTTCCGACTCGACGTCAATGAAGCCCAGGTGCTGCCGGATGATGCCGAACACCATGGAAAGTCCGAGGCCGGTGCCTTTGCCCACCTCTTTAGTCGTAAAGAACGGTTCGAAGATGCGGGGCAATATTGCCCTGTCTATCCCCACGCCCCCGTCGGCGACGGAGATGCGGCCGTACCTCCCCGGCTGTGCCACTCCGTGCGCATGCGGGAATTCCCGTTCCAGATTCGAAATGCCGGTGCTGATCGACAAAGGCCCTCCCTGGGGCATGGCGTCCCTGGCGTTGGAGGCAAGGTTTACGATAACCTGCTCCATCAGCACGTCGTCGGCGAGGACAATTATGGGTTTGTCGAAGATCGAGACGTCCAGCTCGATGTTTTCATCGAGCATCATGCAAAGGAAAGCTTTCGCTTTCAGCATGACATCGTTCAGATCCAGGATCTTCGTCTCTATCCGCTGTTTTCTGCTGAAGCTGAGGAGGTCGCGCGTGAGGCGGGCCGCCCTGTCTCCGGAAATTATGATATTGCCCGCATATGAGCGCAGAGGATCGTTTTCGTCCATTTTTTTCTTGATAAATCCGGCATAGCCGGTTATCGCCATAAGTATGTTGTTGAATTCATGGGCTATACCCTCCGCAAGCTGGCCGACGGCCTCCATTTTCTGAGCCTGGGCCAGCCTGGTTTCCAGGGACAGTTTTTCTTCTTCCGCCTGCCTGCGGTCGATGGCCTCCTTTTCCAGCGCCCTGTTTGCGGTTTCAATCTCGCTGTTACGCTCCTGGATTGTCCTGCGGAGAAGAAAGTCAGACCGCATATACCGTTCCATTGAATAGCACATGAACATTCCGGCGATGATAAACGAAGCGAAAACGAACGTGTTGCTGAACAGGCTGGGGGTCACGGTTCCCTCTTCCCAGATGGCAGCGACTTCGTAAAGCAGGAAGAGGCACCAGGATAGAAGCGTGGCCGGCAGGAACCTGAGCCGGTAGTAAAAAAGCAGGCAGAGCAGCAGCCCGGCGTAATACAGGTGTCTGCCCGGAGGCGCCGCCTTCACGAACATGGTTATAACCCCCGCTCCTGCCACGAAGCCGCCCAGGACCAAGGAGGGATTCAAAAACTTTCTAAAATGCTTAGAGTAACTGAAAAGGAAAATCCCCAGGAGAAGAGGGCAGACAATAGCGAACCGGATAAACCATGCTTCAACGCGGAAATCGGGAATTATCCAGTAGTCGTGGATGCCGAACAGCGCATAGAGAAAAGCTCCCAGTACAAGAATTATACGGTATAGAGACAGGTTCTTTTCAAAGAAGTCCCTTCGGAAGGCTGCTTCGAGATCGCCATCCTGAAAGGAGAGAGTCGCCACGTTGAACGGGATTTCAATTTTTGTGTACATTTTCTCTCACATTCCGCCCTCCGACGACAGTTGGGGGGCGATCAGCGGCATATCCGCCGTGATGATAATACGATTGATATCGCAAGCCGGTGTAACAAGTCAATCAAAAATTTGGCAATTCTAATTTGGATTGTCCGTCAAACTGCGAGATTTGTCTTAGCAATATTGAACATGAAATAAAAATATTCCAGTCTTAATGTTGCCCTGCGGTGTGTTACAATGATTTTCAGGGCGTGGACAAGGCTTTTAAAAGCGGGCAGGAGGATGGTGTTTCCAATGAGAAAACAAACAATAATGTTAATTTTGCGCCTGGCGGCCGCGGTGCTCGGCCTGTCTCTTGTAATGCCGGGCTGCGGCCGGCTGGGCGTTCAGCCGGGGATACGGGCCGAGATAATGATGACCGGCGGAGACAAGGTGCGCCTGTATTACGGGGGACCTCAGGATGCAAAGGAAATGTTCTGCATCGGCGAGACGGTGTCGGTATTCAGGGCATATCCACAGGATCGCCTGCGCTACATTGAAGTGGGTAAGGTGAGGATAACCGGCTCCATTGACAGGAGCCACATGGAGGGGGTAGTCGTCGAGGGCAAGGTGAAGGAGGGAGATCTCGCCCGAAAGTCGATTGCCGCCTGCAAGGTTCTGCCGCCCGAGCCGGCCGCGAAATACCCGAATCCATGAGCAGGATAGCCGCAAAGGCAGCCGGTATCCGTGTCCGTTGTGCGTGCCCGTAAAAGTGAAAAAACACGGAAACGGCCAACGGACACGGTCAACCGTCTGTGCGGCTTTCTTGATCAAGGATTCAGGAAACAGAAAAAGGAGAGAACAATGGGAAGAGAGCTTTACGTTGGGCATATTTCTTATGAGACTACCGAGGAGGACCTGAGGCGGACCTTTGCCGTAGCGGGAGCCGTTACGTCAGTCCACATAATAACCGATCCGGTAACCGGCAAGTCGAAAGGGTGCGCTTATGTGAGGATGGCAACCGCCGAAGAGGCCAGGGAGGCCATCGACTGCCTGGACGGCGCCCTTCTGGGAGATTTTGTCGTTACCGTCAGCGAGGCCAGGCCGCAAAAAAAACAGGAGCGTCCGCCGGGAGTCCCCAAGGGGAAGCCACGAACGGGAGGCCGCTCCCGGAAGGATCGATAGTCCGCTCTGCCAGCGGTTTGACAGCCGTTTAACGCATGCTATTATAAATTCAGCGGATCGAACTCTATCCTTTACCATTTTCCCCGTCTGTCCCTGGTGAACAGTATGAAATTTTACTGGCTTATCGGAGGGCTGGTCGTTGTGCTGGGCATTATTGCCGTGGTCTCGGCGTTTATGTACGATCTGCCGCTGGACCTTCGGGACCGATCGCCCGTTCAGCCGCTCGTCTTCAGCCATAAGGTGCATGCCGGCAAGGACGGCATTCAATGCCTCTTCTGCCACCGCTATGCCGAGAAGTCCCCTGTTGCCGGCATACTTCCTGTGGAGACCTGTGTAAAGACATGTCACCCGATCCTCGGCCTGAATATAAAGGATCTGAACGCTTACTGGGAGAGACGGCAGCCGATCCCGTGGGTGAGGGTTTACGTCCTGCCGGATCACGTTTATTTCCCGCACATGATGCATATACGCGCCGGATTAGTATGCGCCAACTGCCATGGCGATGTCGCCTCCATGGAGCCGCTCACGCGGCACGTCAAACTCGAGATGGGATGGTGCCTGAACTGCCATCGACAGAAGAATGTCGGAATAGATTGCTGGATGTGTCACAAGTGAGGCACGAATGAAGCGGAGAACCTTTTTGCAGCTTGGCGGGATGGCTGCCGCAGGAGCCTTCCTGGCGGGGTGCCGGCCGGCAAACGAGAAAATGATCCCCTACCTGATTCCGCCCGATGAGGGAGTCACTCCCGGAGTCGCCGACTACTACGCCAGTTCCTGCCGGGCCTGCCCGGCAGGTTGCGGCATCCTTGTCCGGATCTCCGAGGGAAGGGCCAAAAAAATCGAGGGAAATCCTCTCCATCCGGTCAACAAGGGAAAACTCTGCGCCAGGGGGCAGGCAATCCTGCAGGAGCTCTACCATCCCGACCGGGTTACGCAGCCGCTACGGCGCACCGGTGCCCGCGGTTCAGGAGAATTCACCAGGATTTCCTGGAAAGAGGCGCTAGATATCCTTACCGGAAGACTCAGGGAACTCCAGCGTGAAAACGCAAACGACGGCCTGGCCCTGTTAACGCCGCAACTGCGTGGCACTCTGGCGGAACTGACGACGGAATTCATGCGAACCTTCGGCTCGCCCCATCATGTTTCCCAAGAACTGCTCGGCCTCGACTGGCTGCGCGCGGCAACCCTCCGGAGCTTCGGCCGGCCCGGGCTCCCCTTTTACGACGTGGCCGAGACCCGGTACCTGCTCAGCTTCGGCGCGGATTTCGTGGAAAGCTACCTGTCGCCCGTCCAATACGGCTATGCCTTCGGCAGGATGCGCCAGGGACGGGATACCGTCCGCGGTCATTTTACTTACGTCGGAGGACGGATGTCCCTGACATGCGCCTCGGCCGACCGCTGGATGCCGGCCCGGCCGGGCAGCGAAGGCGCGCTGGCCCTCGGCATGGCCCGGCTGATCCTTGCCGAATCCCTTTATGACGGTGCTTCGCTGGCAGCCAACGGTCTGCTTGCCGCGGACATGCTTCGACAACTGGATTCGTATGATCTGGCGCATGTGGCGGAGTTGTCCGGCCTGTCGCAACAGGCCATCGCCGAGGTGGCGAGAGAGTTCGCCACGACCCGGCCGTCGCTGGCCATGGTCGGAGAGGCGGTGGCCTTCCAGAGTAACGGGCCGGAATCGGTCCGGGCCATACAGCTGCTTAACGTGCTGGTGGGGAGCCTGAACCGGACCGGCGGGGTTTTCCCGGACGGAGCTTCGCCGGACGGCCCGACGGACTCCTTCGGCGAGCTTCTGTCATTGATTGAGGAGATGCACGCCGGTCGTATCCAGGCTGCCCTGATCCTGGGAGACCCCGTCCACGGAGTGCCTTCGTCCACCGGTTTCCAGCAGGCGCTGGCGGGCATTCCTTTCATCGTCAGCTTTTCTCCGCTGCTTGACGACACCGCCCTGCAGTCCGATCTGATCCTTCCTGACAATTCCTCCCTGGAGAGTTGGGGGGATGTGATACCGTTGGCTGGCGGAAGGGAAAGCATGATCGGTTTGATGCAGCCGGTTGTTACCAATCTTTTCGATACCCGCCAGTTCCCAGACGTACTGATTGCAGCCGCCAGGGAACTGGGAGGCAACATGGCGGCCGCGTTGCCATACGCTACTTATCTGGACATGCTGAAGGAAGCGATGAAGAAACAGGTCGGATTCAAGGGCAGCGGGAATTTTGAAGAGGCGTGGGTCGACCTGCTCCGGCAGGGGGGGCTTTTTCAAACCGGCCGCGAGCGGGAGAGCGGTTATCGCTGGGCCGCCGGTACGCTTTTGCCGAACCCTGCCCGGCCCGTGTTCGCCGGGGATGAAAAAAAGTTTCCGCTGCATCTGGCGGTTTACCCCTCCACCGCCCGGCATGAAGGCGGAGGCGCACCGCTTCCCTGGCTGCAGCAGCTTCCGGATCCGATGACCACCGTGGTCTGGGACAGCTGGGTGGAAATCAACCCCAGGACTGCTGAGGGTCTGGGCATAAGCTTCGGCGACCTGGTCGAGGTGGCTTCCCCGCAAGGCTCGCTGCGCCTGCCGGCGGTGATTTATCCCGGAATCCGCTCCGATATGGTGGCGATTCCCATGGGGCAGGGACACCGGGACATGGGCCGCTATGCCCGCGGGCGGGGGGTGAATCCTCTTGAACTGATAGCTTCGAAAATTGAAGGGGCCGGCCGGCAGCCGGCATGGAACGCCACCAGGGTGCGGGTGACCCGGATCTCGGAGAAAGGTGAACTGGTGACCGCCGGTAATCCGCAGGGGAGCTATCGCAGCGAATTGATTGAGATATGAGCAGCATCATAACTCCCCCAGCCCCCTCTTATCTATAAGAGGAGGAGATTATCCTTTTAGGGAAATTTTCTCCTCCCCTTGGATTAACAGCAGGGCGGGCCTGCGCGCTGAAGCGCTGCCTACTCCGCCGAAGTGATGGGCTACGAAGGCCGGGTCGGCGCGCAAGCGGGAGGGGTTACTTAGCTCAGGACTAATATGGAAAAACAGAAAAGTCCATACAAATGGGGAATGGTTGTCGACCTGGACCGCTGCACGGGCTGCTCTGCCTGCGTGGTCGCCTGCCAGGCGGAGAATAATGTCGCCATATGTGGCAAGAAAGAGATTTCCGAAGGTCGCAACATGCACTGGCTGCGCATCGAGCGCTTCTGGGTGGGAGAGTATCCAAACGTGCGTGCGCGCTTCCTGCCGGTGCTCTGCCAGCACTGCCATGACGCTCCCTGCGAGCCGGTCTGCCCCGTATACGCCAGCTATCACAACCCCGACGGGCTGAACGGCCAGGTCTACAACCGGTGCGTCGGTACCCGTTACTGCGGCAACAACTGCCCCTATGCGGTAAGGGTCTTCAACTTTTACAGCCACCAGTGGCCATCCCCTCTTGACAACCAGCTCAGCCCCGACATAACCGTCCGTCCCAGGGGAGTCATGGAGAAGTGCAGCTTCTGCATCCAGCGGATCCGCCGGGCCAAGGAAAACGCGGAGGGGGAAAAACGGCTTGTGCGCGACGGAGAAATACAGCCGGCCTGCGCCCAGACCTGCCCGGCCGAAGCCTTGACATTCGGCAATCTTGCCGACCCGTTGAGCCGAGTCGCCAGGCTGGCACGCAGCCCTCGTCGCTTCCGCCTGCTGGAGCATCTGGGTACTCACCCATCCGTAATCTACCTCAAGGGAGGAGGACGCGAGCATGTCTGAGCCTGGGATCCCGGACGTCAAGAGTGCCGGACAACTTAACGACGAGATGCTCTCCTCGATCCGCACCCCGACCTGGAAGTGGTACGGGCTCGCTCTCTTCCTCGGCGCGGTGGTCGCGTGGGGACTGGCGGCGTTTTCCTACCAGATGTGCACCGACATGAGCTGCACCGGACTGGACCGGCCGGTCATGTGGGGGTTCTATATCGTCAACTTCGTCTTCTGGATCGGCCTCTCGCATTCCGGCACCATCGTATCGGCCATCCTGCGCCTCTGTCAGGCAAACTGGCGGCGGCCGATCCTGCGTGCCGCCGAAACTATGACCGTCTTCACCGTGGCAGTCGGCGGACTCTTTCCGCTCATCCACCTGGGGCGCAACTGGGTCTTCTTTTACCTGATCCCTTACCCCAACCAGCGGGGACTCTGGCCCAACTTCCGCTCGGCGCTCCTGTGGGACGCGACGGCGATCTTTACATACATCATCGGCAGCAGCCTTTTCCTTTACCAGGGGATGCTCCCTGATCTCGCCGTGGCTCGCGACCGCGCAATCGGCTGGCGCCGCAAATTGTACAATTTGCTTGCCATGGGTTGGCGGGGAACCGCCAGGGAGTGGGTGACCTTCCAGAAGGCCTCCACCCTGATGGCGGCCCTGATCATCCCGGTGGCCGTCTCCGTTCATTCCATCGTCGCCTGGGACTTCGCGGTCACCGTGGTCCCCGCCTGGCACAGCACCATCTTCCCTCCCTACTTCGTCATCGGTGCTATCCAGTCAGGTGTGGCCGCTGTCATCACCCTGATGATCATCATCCGGAAGGCATTCCACCTGGAGGAGTACCTGACGCCGGTCCATTTCGACAACATGGGGAAGCTCCAGCTGGTAATCGCGCTGCTCTGGTCCTATGCCTACTTTGTCGAGGTGCAGACTACCTGGTACGCCCATGAGCCGATCGAATGGGAAGTTTACAGCTTCATGGCGCACAAGTACACTTTCCTTCTCCTGACGATGCTTTTCTGCAACTCGGTGCTGCCGATCATAGGTTTGTGCATCAAGCGTGTTCGCCGTTGCGTCCCGGCAATGCTGGCAATAACGGTTCTGATCAATGTCGCCATGTTCATCGAGCGCTTCCTGATTATCGTGCCGTCACTCTCCCACAAGAACATGCCGTTCGTCTGGGGGACCTACCACCCGTCCTGGGTGGAACTCTCTGTCACCGCCGGAGCATTTGCCGGGTTCGCTTTGATGTACACCCTTTTTGCGAAGACCTTCCCGATGGTGGCGGTGACCGACGTGCGGGAGCACGAGTCCCAGAGGAGACTGGTTCCCCTTGGGCGGACCCGGTTGCCGTCGCTCGTCGGAAAGGAGTAGGGGAATGGACCTCCTGGGGATTTTCAAGGATGCGGAGAGCGCGGCAAACGCCGTGGACGGCCTTGTCAAGGCTGGTTTGGACGAGGCCAGGATCACGTCGCTCACCTCGGCACCATACCCTGACGGCGTGATCGTGAATACAGATCAACGATCCTGGTTCCGCTGGTTCACGCTCGTGTGCGGCATCGTCGGATCGGGGGTCGGCTTCCTCCTTGCCGCCGGCACCGCCTGGGTCTATCCGGTGCAGACCGGCGACAAGCCGATCATCGCCTTCTACCCGACCGGGATCGTCACCTATGAGCTTACCATGCTCTTCTTTCTGGCCGGCACCATGGTGGGGATGTTCCTGGAGATGAGGCTGCCGCCGGTGGGAAAACGGCCCTATGACCCCGCCATAGGCGACGGCTGTGTCGGGATCAGTGTTTCCCTCCCTACGGAGGATTGGAAGCTCCTGGCCGTGAAAACCATGGAGGAAGCCGGCGCTCTGAGGATTACTTCGGAGGCGACGCTATGAAACGCATTCCGACGCTGGTCATTCTGGTTTTCGCTCCTCTGTTGATGGCGGCCATCTGGCTGGACAAACAACCTTCGCACAAGTCGTATCAGGCGCCGGTTCTCGCTCCGCCCGCCACCGCGGTTCCGGTCGAGGGAAAAGAAATAATTTCGCCGGATTCCGTGCCGAAAAATCCAGTCCCCCAGAGCATGAAATCGGTTGCCGAGGGGGCAAAACTGTTCGACATCAATTGCGCCATGTGCCATGGCCTGACCTCGGCGGAGAGGGGGCCGGTCGGCAAGAAGCTCAATCCGCCGCCGCCGGGCCTCGACCAGAACATGATGAAGGGCCTGAGCGATTCCGATATCTTCAAGGCCATTACATTCGGTTTCGGCCGCATGCCGCAGTTCAATGACAAATTATCCCCGGATGAAAGGTGGAACCTGGTGAATTTTCTGAAAAAGGGCCGATTATAAGGTGGAAGACTGATGGCTGATGGCTGATGGTAAAAACTGTCAGGTTTGCAGTCTTTGACTTATACCTTCGGTCTTCAGCCTTCAGTCTTCAGCCCCTGTCTTTATCCCTGTATGTCCTGTTAATAAGCAGAGCAAGAATCCCGCCGCATACGAATAGAACGATGGCGATGCCCCCGTGGGCCTTTCGGTTTCCCAGTTCCGCTTCGATAGAGTCCACCTGACCGCTGATTTTGGCAAGTCCCGCCTGGAAGCCAGCGGTCTGGCTGCGCACTTTCTCCACGTTTACGGTATGGAAGATGCGGTGGAAGCGGTTGCGCAGGGAGAAGAGTTCTCCATTTATCGCGGTGGTGTCGATCCCCAGCCGGTACAGGCCGGAAAGGCGGTTCTCAAGTCCGATGATCATGCCGTCGGTGGATGCCACGGCGGATTTGATTTCCCCGGCCTGCCCGTATGCATGGCACCGGGCGCAATCTTGCGGATTGATCAGGTCGGGCGTGGCGGCCACCACATGGTGGTTGCTGTGGCAGGTGACGCACTGGGGGCCGCCCCGGCCGAGTGCCCGGCCGTGGGCGCTGTCCAGGTAGTCCTCCTTGACGCCGATGTGGCAGCGGCCGCAAAATCCGGGGATTTCCATTTCCTTTGGCTTGCCGAGGAACCCTCGGGCGGGGCTCATGGCCGCGGACATGTCGGAGGGATCGCCGCCGTGACAGTTGTTGCATGATATGCCGTTCGAGGCGTGGATACTCTGCCGCCAAAGTTTGACCGGCTCGCCGAGACGGCCGGGCAGGGAGCCGTGGCACTGGATGCAGACGGTGTCCTGGCCCGATGCGGCGCTGATCAAGGCAAAATTGAATATCACCAGGATAAGAGTGATGTGCCGAAGACGATGCGCCGTTTTCACGCCGCACGTCGCACGTCGCACGTCGCAGGTATTCATGAGTAGTGTCCCCAGACTGAAATAGCGATGACGAGCAGGACCCCGAGCGCGAAACAGGCCACGAACAGGGGTCTGCGGGCCGGCCGGCGCTCGGGTCCCCGGTCTATGAAAGGGAGCAGGGCAAGAAAAGCCATCAGCGCGGCCTGGGCTCCAAGCCCGATAACCTTGCTCGGGAAGATTTTAAGCGTCTGGTAGGCCCAGAGGAAATACCACTCCGGTTTTATGTGCGCCGGTGTGACGAAGGGATTCGCGGGTTCCAGGGCCGCCGGGGGGAGAAATATCCACGGCGAGTAAATGACCACTGCCAGCAGGGCCGCCAGGAAGAAATAAATCACCGCCATGTCCTTGGTCGTATAGTCCGGGAAAAACGGGATGCCGCCCGGATGGTCCTGGTGACGGAAACTCCCCCGCGGCTCCCAGGGCTCGTAATTGGGGCCGAAGGGCGGAATGGATATGCCCGCCCTCCGCACGCAGAAGAGGTGAAAGCCGACCAGCAGGCCGAACAGCAGAGGAAAGCCCATTACGTGCATGGCGAAAAAACGGCCCAGCGTCACATCGCTGACCATCGCACCTCCCCGAAGGAAACGCACCGTCTGGTCGCCGATGAACGGAATAGCCCCTGCGGCGTCGGTTGCCACGGTGGTCGCCCAGAAAGACAGCTGGCTCCACGGCAGCAGGTAGCCGGTCAGGCAGAGACCGAGAGACAGGTTGAAGAGAATGAAGCCCGACAGCCAGGTCAGCTCCCGGGGGCGGTAGTAGCTTTTCATGAACAGCACCGAAAGCATGTGCAGCAGCAGGGCGATAACGATCATATTCGAGCCGGCCACGTGCAGATAGCGGATCAGCCAGCCGTAGGGAACTTCATTCATGATCCGGGTAATGCTCCGGAATGCCTGCGACTGGTCGGGCACATAGTGGATCAGAAGCAGGATGCCGGTGGCGAACTGTACCATGAAGAGGGTTATGAGCACCGCGCCCAGGGTATACCAGAAGTTGATATTGCGGGGCAGCAGGTATTTGGTCAGGTTCTGTTCGAGGATGTCGCGCACTCCCAGCCGCAGGTCCATCCAGTCGACTATTTTTTTGTGCCAAATCATTGCCCCTCCTATCCGATCACGATCTTGTCCGCCTGCACGCTGACCGGATAGGACTCAAGGGGCGCAGGCGGCGGGCCACTGAGCACCTTGCCCTCCGGGGAATAACGTCCGCCATGGCACGGGCACAGGAATTCCTCCTTGTCGGGCAGCCATTTGACGATGCAGCCGAGATGGGTGCAGACAGCGGTCAGCGCTATGAACTCGTCCGCCTTCGGCTGCAGGGCCACAGCCGGATGGCCGCGGAAAGTAAAGAAATAGGCGCCTCCCAGCGGCACCAGGTTTCGGGCGACTTCCGTTTTTTCTTCGGTTCCCGGACCCTTGCGCGGGGCAAGATAGCGCCAGACGGGCCAGAACGTGGCGGCCGCCAGGGCCGCCGTTATGCCGCCAAGACACAAACCAAGGAATTTTCGTCTGCTGTCACGGTACATTGATCATCCATGAAAAAATTGTAAATTTATCCTGAATCCGTGACGCCTTCACGCCTTCGTCTGCGCGAAACGCCTCGGTTTCTTGCAACCCCGCGGGAGGAGACCGCCCGACGTAGTTCACCCGGTGTAACAGGCGTGAAACGGTGTCGGCGACGTTCAAACCCCGGCATTCTGCTCGCCTCGGCGTGAAGGCGTTACGGATTCAGTGTTATGATAAAAGGCAATTCCGCAGGTGATCGGAATCTCCCTGAATGAGAAAGGAATGACATTCCTGAGCTATAAAATATCATTTAAAATCAACGAGTCAACAAGATTAGGCAAACAAGTGCCGCGGCGCAGTTTTTTTTGTTGATTTGACATCACAATTGCTTTAACCTTTAGTCAATTAATTGACAGTAACCTTAACCGTGGAGTCCTTGTGCATGGTGAACCGGGTACAACGAAATTTCAGATAGAGCTTCGCAGGCACCTCAGGGGGCAGGGCATTTCCGACAACCTGGTGCATCTCATATGCGAAATCGCGGAAGCCAGCAAGTATGTGATAAACGCCGTGCGGACCGGCGATCTGGGAGTGGCGGGCACTTCGAACCTTTACGGCGAGGAACAGCTGGCGCTCGACGTGCTTTCGGACAGGATCATCAGGAAGAGGCTTATCCACTCCGGCGTGGTGTGCAAAGCCGTTTCCGAGGAAATGAACGAGATCCTCGATATATGCGACTGGTCGGACGGACTGTTTTCGGTGGCTTACGATCCACTGGACGGATCTTCTCTTGTGGACGTGAACCTGGCGATCGGAACCATTGTCTCGATTTATGAGGGTGGCGATATTTTCCAGCCCGGACGGAACCAGACCGCGGCCATGTATATCCTTTACGGGCCCCGTGTGACGCTGGTCTATTCGGTGGGCAAGGGCGTCCATGAATTCACCATGAACCAGCTGATGGAGTTTACCCTGACCCGGGAAAACATAACGATGCAGCCGTCGGGCAACATATATGCGCCGGGAGGACAGCGGAACAAGTACAGCGCTGGAGTGGAGAATTTCATCCGCTATCTTGAGGCCAAAGGGTCGAAGATGCGTTATTCGGGAGGTCTCGTTCCCGACATAAACCAGATTCTTCTGAAGGGAAAAGGCATTTTCTTGTACCCGGCGTTGAACGGCAGTCCGGACGGCAAGCTTCGCCTCCTGTACGAACTGAATCCCATGGCGTTTCTCGTGGAGCATGCGGGAGGGGCCGCCAGCAACGGTCTGACGCCGATTCTGGACATAAAGCCGGAGAAGCTGGACCAGAGGGCCCCGATTTTCATAGGTTCACGGGAAGACGTAGACAAGGCAATGGAATATTTGAACGAATGAAGGAAATGAGTAACGGCCGGCGGTTCGATGCCGGTGAATGAAGGCGTTTATGGCGGAAGAAAAAAGACCGAAAAGACTTTGCTCGGAAATTCAACTCTTTGAGCTGTGCTCAATGGATACATGCACCTGCAAGGATGGCCGGTATTGCACGAATAGTGATATGCTTGCCAAGTTCGAGGCGATAAGCGAGGATGACGAGAAGGACCGGGGCAGGTATGATTCCGGTGAAGGGGAAGACTTCGAAGATTCCGAGTACGATGAATATGATAACGACCGTTATGATGTTTACGACAACGAACTCGAAGATGAAGACGGGGATGAAGATGAACATGAACAGTAATTATGCAAGAATTTCCAGTCGAAGCGATTTTTTCCGGGTCTTTTGAATCCCGGAGATGATAATTCGGCCGCTTGTGAGGAAGCGGTTTTTTTTTGCATGTTTTGCATAATGAACCAGAAAATGTACTGACCGGGTGCGATTTTTATGAATGGCAAGCTTCTGATCTTGGATGACGATCACACAATCCTGGAACTGCTGAAGACGGTTTTTGAAGATGACGCAATGGACATATTGCTGGAAAGCGACGCTGATTCCGCGATCCAGCGCGTGCGGGAAGAACGCCCCAATGTGGCGATTCTGGATATATGCCTGCCGAAAAAATCGGGCCTTGAAGTCCTCCGGGAGATAAAGAAGCTTGATCCCGGTTTATCGGTAATCATGACTACCGGTTACCGGACCACCCAGAATGCGATCGAGGCGATGAAGCACGGCGCCTACGATTACCTGACCAAGCCGTTCGAAATCCAGAAAATCAAAAATATCGTCCAGCAGGCTCTCGAATGCAATCTCCTCAACCGCAAGGTGAGATATGCGGAAAAGAACGTGCAGATTGCCGGCGACGAGCTTGAAGAAGATATCATGATAGGCTCCTCGCCCGAAATGATCCAGATTTGGAAGATGGTCGGAAAGGTTGCCGACTCGGACACCAACGTCCTGATCCAGGGGGAAAGCGGAACCGGGAAGGAACTTCTCGCCCGGGCCATATACAACAACTCGCGGCGCAGCAGCAAGCCTTTCCTGGCGGTCAATTGCGCGGCCCTTCCGGAGAACCTGCTGGAGAGCGAGCTTTTCGGTCACGAAAAAGGGGCCTTTACCGATGCCCACACCCGGAGGATAGGTAAGTTCGAGCAGTGTAACGGCGGGACGATCTTCCTCGATGAAATAGGCGAGATGAGCCTGTGGAACCAGGGAAAGCTGCTGAGGGTTCTGGAGAACCAGGAGTTCGAACGGGTCGGAGGGAACGAGACCATCAAGGTCGACGTGCGGGTGGTGGCGGCGACCAATGCGAGTCTCCTCATGGCGGTCCGGGAAAAAAAGTTCAGGCTGGACCTGTTTTACCGCCTCAGGGTCGTTTCGTTTTTCCTTCCTCCACTTAGGGAAAGGCTTGAAGATCTACCGCTACTCATCGATCTGTTCATCAGGAAATATACCCGCAAATACGACAAGTCGGTCAACGGCATATCGCCCGGCGCCCTGGAGCTTCTGAAAAACCAGCCGTGGGAGGGCAATATCCGCGAGTTGAAGAATGTCATCAACTCTGCCGTGCTCTTCTGCAAGGGCGACATTCTCGTGCCGGGGGACTTCGAAGCTTTTCTGCAGACGAAAACCGGTGTCAGGAAAGTTGTTCCGGACTCCATTGGCGATGATTACTACAAGGCGTTTCTGGAGATGCTGGAGCCTTCCTTCAATATTTTATGCAACAAAAACAGCGGATATGTTTTCGAAAGCATGACGACGGGCCTAGAGAAGGCGGTTATCCGCCTGGCAATGGAAAAAACCGGGAACAACCAGGTGCTTGCCGCGAAGATGCTGGGAATCAGCCGCAATACACTGCGCGACCGCCTGGAGCGGTACAAGCTGGGGTGAAAGTCGTTTAACGTGTTAAGTTACATGTTTTAAGTGTTAGGTGTTTGGTCTTACTAAAAACTTAAAACTTAAATCTCTCGCCGGGAGTGCCGCAATGGAACGCCCGCTGTTCCTGCCGCTTCTATCAATCATAGCCGGTCTTGCCGTCGCGGACCTGTTCATGTACTTCGTTCCTCCCTTCTTCCCTTTTCTGTTCCTGGCCGCAAGTTTTCCCCTGCTGTTCCTGACCCGACGTCTGCCGTTTTTCATATTACTTTCCTGTTTTTTCTTCTCCTGGGGAAACCTGTCAATGAAGCCTTGCCTTGAGCATCAGAGCCCCGGCAATGATATCGTCCGGTTCGCTTCGGAACAGAAATATGCGATCGAAGGGGTGATCGACGACAGGCCGGAATCGTCCGAAAACGGCCAAAGGATTTACCTGCGGGCCGAAAGGATATTCTGGGGCGCGGATTATGCCGCGGTCACCGGCAGGATCTTGCTGAATGTGGGAAAGGGAAGGGGTGAATTCCTGACCGGAGACCGGATCAGGTTCATTTCGCGGTTGAGGGTGCCGAGAAACTACGGAACGCCGGGTGAATTCGACTATGTCCGTTTCCTCGCCTACAGGGGAGTGTATTGCACGGCGTTTGTAGCGAGCGATTCGGATGTGATACTCATCAGGAGAAACGCCGATTATCGCCTGCGGGGCGCCATAGACGCCATTGCCGTTAAAATCGGCAGATTTATCGGCATCAACGCGCCGGGCGAAGACGGCTGCATTCTCAAAGCCCTCCTGCTCGGGGACATGGGAGGCATTTCCGATCAGACGAAAGACGCTTATACGAGGACCGGAGTCAACCACATCCTCTCGATTTCCGGGTTCCACGTGGGCATTATCTCGCTTTTCATATTCTGCGGGCTGCTGTTCGCGGTCAAGGGGTCGGAATTCCTGATGCTGCACGTGAACGCGCGTCGCCTGATCCTGTTGTTTACCGTGCCGGTCATACTTTTTTATCTTTTTCTTTCGGGCGCGGCGCCCGCCACCGTGAGATCGGCAATTATGATCCTCGCGTTTGTCGCCGCGATGCTGCTGGAACGGGAAGCCGACCTGCTGAACTCTCTGATGCTGGCGGCCATGCTCATTCTCGCATGCAGTCCGGCCGCGCTGTTCGATATCTCTTTTCAGCTGTCCTTCCTTGCCCTGTGGGGCATAATCGTCCTGACCCCGATCCTGTCGGCGCCTTTCAGGCGGATCGAAGGCACCGTCCTGCACAAACCGGCGGTTTTCATGGCGGTCTCGGCCTCGGCCATCCTTGCTACGCTTTTCCCGGTGGCGTATTACTTCCACAGGGTATCGGCGACCGGGCTGGTTACCAATATCTTCATCGTCCCCCTCATGGGCTACGGGGCAGTGATTGCCGGTTTCTCGGCCCTGCCGTTCATGTTTTCCTTCCCGGCCCTGGCCGCGTTGCTAGTCAAGGCGGCTGCCTTCCTGATCCGGATATCAAACCTGATCATAAATCTGCTGGCGGCTTTGCCGACGCTTCCGCCGATAAATCCCACGCGCTTCGATCTCATGCTGTTTTTCCTTTTTCTGACGGTCATCACATTCGTAAAATGGAAAAAAGCAAGGCTGGGGCTATGCTGTACAATTGTCGCGCTTTTTGTGTCGGTTAAGGTCGCATGCTGCATCTGCCAGGTAAATGAAAAGAGCCTCCGCATAACCTTTTTCAGCGTCGGACAGGGAGAATCGACGCTGGTACGGTTCCCGGACGGAAAGAGCATGCTGATAGACGGTGGCGGCGGCCTGAAGGATGGCGGCGCCGATATCGGCAAGAGGCTGCTTGCGCCGGCCCTCTGGAAAATGGGCATAGACAGGATCGATTATATGGTCCTCTCCCACGCCCACCCCGATCATGTCAAGGGACTCATTTATGTCGCGAAAAATTTCGGGGTGGGTGAATTCTGGGAAAG
This sequence comes from Geobacteraceae bacterium, assembly GCA_035686205.1. Taxonomy (GTDB): domain Bacteria; phylum Desulfobacterota; class Desulfuromonadia; order Geobacterales; family Geobacteraceae; genus CAIWTU01. The sequence goes on along the minus strand of DASRZQ010000107.1, from coordinate 4,316 downwards.
CGGAATCCACCCGGCTCCCGATGAATCATATGGAGAACTGAAAGCCGTTATCGCGGAAAGACATATTCCGGTCCGCTTTATAAATGCGTCGACGCGGCCGATTTTAATAGGAAAGGCTATAGTTGAGCCGATTTCGCCGCGTCCCGGCGGATTGCAGTCCGAAAGCGGAGAAGACCCGGACGAGAACGATTCGTCGCTGGTCTTCCGTCTGAAGTATGGTGATTTTTCAATGCTTTTCACGGGGGATATAGGCTTTCCCGCGGAGCGGCGGCTTCTCGGCCGTCCCGAACTCCTTGCCGCAACTGTCCTGAAGACCCCCCATCACGGAAGCCGTTATTCCTCGTCCGACGCCTTCGTGCATGCCGTTTCTCCCGCTGTCGCCCTAATCGGCGCCGGTTACGGGAACAGTTTCGGGCTACCTTCCGAACGCACACTGGAGCTGTTGGGAAAAAGCGGCATAAGGATATGCAGAACGGACCTGGACGGCACGGTTGAAGTGGACAGGGACAGGAACGGCTGCCATATTTCCGCGTTTTATGAAAACGGGCATTTTCATTGACAATAATCCGCCTTCTCTGATAATTTTGAGGCCGGATTTGTTTATGGTTTAAGCAATTTCAGCTATTAAGAGATTGATCGTAAATAACGTTCCGAAGTGTCGCGCCCGGATTTATGTCGGATTTGGGCTGGACGATTGAGCAAAACCGCAGGCGTAGCAGGGCTACGTCGAGGCTTTTGCGATTGAGGACAGGTCAAAGACGGCATGAAGACGGGATGCGAGACCGGAATGCTTATTTACGAACAAGCTCTAAGTCACGGGAGCGCCGCCTGATGGAAAGAATCCTTGTGGTGGAGGATGACAGATTTTTCAGGGAGATGTTCAGCAATTTGCTGCGGGGCGAGGGCTATGAAGTCGACACCGCCGCATCTCCTGTCGAAGCTCTGGATTCCCTGGGGAAAAGCGAATACCACCTGGTGGTTACCGACCTTGTCATGCCCGACATGAGTGGTCTGGACCTGCTTTTCCGAGTCAAGCAGCACGATCCGGATATCGATGTTATCCTCGTTACCGGCAACGCCAATGTCGAATCGGCCATATACGCACTGAAAAACGGCGCCAGGGACTACCTGATAAAGCCGATCAACCATGATGAGTTCAAGCATGCGGTCAGCCTCTGTTTCGAACAGCGGAGGCTCCTGAACGAAAATATCGGGCTGAAAAGTCTCGTCCACCTTTACCAGGTGGGACAGACCATCGCTAACTGCCTGGAGCTGGAGCGCCTCAATACCCTGATAATCGATTCCCTGGCTAAGGAAGTCGGTTCGGGAAGGGCGCTCGGGCTGTTTCCCGACAGCGATGACAGGCTTGTTCTCAGTGAAATCAGGGGTTTCAGCCGGATCGATGCCGAGAAGCTGGCGGAGTTCATGATGCCGGACTGCATGCGGCACCAGGGCACAACCTGCGATTTCAAGCGTCTTGACAACTATTTCACGTCGGATTGCGGTCTGGGCGATTCGTTGAAGGCCGAACTGAAAGAAGCCCTGATCATGTTCATCCGCTCGAAAACTGTCCTGCAGGGCGTGATCATGCTGTTCAACAACCCGGACGGCACTTTCCAGTCGGAAATAAACTACAGGAACATCAATTTCATTCTCGATCAGTCCTCACTGGCCTTTGAAAACGCAATGCGATACGCCGCCGCCAAGAACCTGCTGTACATCGACGAATTAACGGGACTCTTCAATTACAGATATCTGGACATCGCGCTGGAAAGGGAAATCAAGAGGGCGGATCGATACGGCTCAGGCCTGACGGTAATTTTCATCGACCTCGACCTGTTCAAAAGCGTAAACGACAAGTACGGACATCTTGTCGGCAGCCGCGTCCTGAAAGAGGTCGGGAAACTCCTGAAAATATCCGTTCGCGAGGTCGATCTGGTCATCCGGTACGGCGGGGACGAATATACCGTAATCCTGGTCGAGACAAACGCTTCTGGCGCGGGAATCGTAGCCGAGCGCATACGCTCTACGATCGAATCACACCGCTTTCTCGCTGAAGAGGGGCATGACATAAGACTGACCGCCTGCCTGGGGTACGCTTCCTACCCGGAAGACACCAGGTCCAAGCAGGAACTCCTCGACGTCGCGGACCAGGCGATGTACCGTGGCAAGGAGAGCGGCAGAAACATGGTGTTCAGGGCGTTGGGGGAAAAACAGGTTGAAAGTTGAAGGCTGAAGAGAGTAATGCCGAAAAATCCACCGCAATTTTTTTGAAAATGGTTTTTTCCCTTCAGGCGATGAAGTTTGAGAAAGGAAACAATACGTGGCAATCACCGGAATCAAGGGTTTTAACGATATTCTTCCCAATGAGGTCGAGAAGTGGCAGCACATTGAAAATACGGCCCGGCGGGTTTTCGGATTGTACGGGTTTTCCGAGATAAGGATTCCGATCCTGGAAAAGACCGAATTGTTTGCCCGGTCGATAGGAGACGCAACCGATATCGTGGAGAAGGAAATGTATTCCTTCACGGACAAGGGAGACAACAGGGTTACCATGCGCCCGGAAGGGACCGCAGGGGTGATCAGGTCTTTTATCGAGCACAAGCTCCATGCCCAAGACCAGGTCGCCAAGCTTTATTACATGGGGCCGATGTTCCGTTACGAGCGGCCGCAGAAAGGGCGCTACCGCCAGTTTCACCAGATAGGCGCGGAACTAACCGGCGTGACCGATCCGATGGCGGATGCCCAGGTGCTGACCATGCTCTGTCATTTTTTCGCGGAGCTCGGGTTGACCGAGCCTTCCCTGCAGATAAATTCCCTGGGCTGCCCGGAATGCCGGCCCGCGTACAGGCAGAAGCTGAAGGATTTCCTCCGCTCCAGGCTCGATTCGCTGTGCGATGACTGCAGGCGCAGGTACGAAACCAACCCGTTGCGCGCACTGGACTGCAAATCGACGGGCTGCAAGGAAGCGACGGCGGACGCTCCCTCGGTGCTCGACAACCTCTGCGCCGGTTGCGCGGAACACTTCGTAAAGACGCAGCAGTACCTGAAAGAGACGGGCACGGCATACGAGATAAATCCCAGGATGGTGCGGGGGCTTGACTATTACACGCGAACGACCTTCGAACTGGTGACCGGGCTGCTGGGCGCCCAGAGCGCAGTTGCCGCTGGGGGCAGGTACGACAGCCTGATCGAGGAGCTCGGCGGACCGGCGCTGCCCGGAATAGGCTTCGCCATGGGCGTCGAGAGGGTAGTGTTGCTCCTTGCCGAACAGGAATTCAGGAAAAGACCGGACATTTTCATCGCGGCCCTCGGCGAGCCAGCCCGCAAAGAGGCCTATCGGCTCATGTGCGAATTGCAGCGGCTGGATGTTTCCGTCGAGATGGATTACGAGGGCAAGAGCCTGAAAAGCCAGATGCGGAGGGCGGACAAGTTCAGGTCCCGCTTCACCCTGATTATCGGCGAGGATGAACTGGGCAGGGGCAATGCCGTGCTGAAGAACATGGACGAGGGTGTGCAGGAAGATATCCCGATTGGCGCTCAGGAAATCGCCGGAAGGATTAAAAATGCCGGAACAGCATGAAAACGAACATTAACCTTAAGAAGGCAATTTAACGCGCATAAACGCTGATAAAGCAGGACTAATACAGAAAAACAAAGAACAATTGACAGGATAGACAGGATAAGCAGGAGTTAAAGCTTAAGGGAAAGAACTGGTTTTTTTTATTCTGTGTATCCTCTCCATCCTGTTTGACAAAGAGATTTTCAGTTTTTCCCGGAATATATACTTCCCTGTTTGTTTCTGTTATTCTCATTACTTAATACATTCTGAAGATGTCCGAGTGTCATCCCGACCGAAAGGAGGGATCTTTTGTTTGCCCGGAAGATCAAGATTCCTCCCTTTGGTCGGAATGACAAAACGATAAAAGTTCTGGCTTTCTGAAGAAAAATCAATTTCAGCAATCGAAGGTTAATGCCCCATGGAATATCTTTTTCTGGCAATCGGCGCGGTATTGGGCGGTTTGTGCGTATGGTTCCTTCTCAGGTCGCGGGAGCATCTGGCCTTCCAGAAGGGCAGAGGCGAAATGGAGGCTTCAGTTGCGGCCCTCACCGAGCGTCTCCAGGGAAAAGAACTGCAGATAGCCGATTTGCGGGGACTCATGGAAAAGGCGGATGCGGAAACCGTGGATTTGCGCTCCCAGTTGAAAACCGAATCCGACCGCAGGTCCGCTGCCGAAGAAAAAAACCGCAGGATACCAGAGCTGGAATCGGCCGTTGAGGCAAGGGAGACCCGACTGCGCGCCCAGTCCGATGAA
>DASRZQ010000106.1:0-12857 GCA_035686205.1 Geobacteraceae bacterium | reverse complement strand
GCGCTGGCAAACGGAGTTTCCGGCTTTGACGGAGTGTTCCTCTACGGCTCGTCCAGCGGCTTCCCCAACCAGGGATGGAACAGCTCCAACTACTGGGTTGATGTGGTGTTTCAGCATTGAGTCCGTATTTTCCGGCAAACTGTCCAACTTTCAGCCTCCCCCCTTGGATGGCATATACGCTAACTTAAGCCAAAACCCCCTTATTTTTCCCCCTCCCCTTCAAGGGGAGGGTTGGGGTGGGGATGGGGGAGATTGCGTGATTTCAGCTAGTTGCCAAGACAAAACCCATCCCCACCCTAACCTCCCCCTTGAAAGGAGAGGAATAAAAACTCAAAGCGAGCGCTTATGCCCCTTGGAGGGGGAGGCTCTTGTTAATGACGGGTTTATTCCTCCACTCCGAGTGGAGCCTAAGGTTGGCGATGGGGTTGTGAAGTTCATCAGACAAAGTAGAATTAAGACTGAAAGCAAAATCCCGATTGGAGAAAATACCTCGTAATCCGGCACGGGGCGCTTTGCAAATGCTTTCGCGGATGAGGCGCCGGACTTTGCAGGAGGTTGGTAAACGATGGATCCGAAAGTCACTTTTGTCGTCCCGTGTTATAATCTCGCCCATTTTTTAACCGAGTGTGTCGGCTCCATTTTGACGCAGACTTGCGGGGATTTCGAAATTCTGATCATGGACGATTGCTCGCCCGACAAAACGCCGGAGGTGGCCCGGTCTTTCGTGGACCCGAGGGTGAAACATGTCAGGAATGAAGTAAACCTGGGACATCTGGCAAATTACAACAAGGGCATCGGGATGGCCCGCGGAGAATATGTCTGGCTGATCTCGGCGGACGACAGGCTGCGCAGTCCCTATATCCTGGAACGTTACGTGACGCTCATGGACCGGCATCCCAAAGTCGGGTACTCGTTCTGTCCGGCCATGGATCTGGCGGACGGCCGGGAGACCGGACTCGCGGCCTATTCGGTCCACGGGGAGCGGGACACCATATTCGAGGGGAGGGAATTCCTCGACAAGCTTCTTGACGGCAATACCGTTGTCGCCGCATCCGGCATGGCGCGGAAGGAATGCTATGACAGGCTCGGAATGTTCCCGCCGAACATGCCTTATGCCGGCGACTGGTATTTGTGGTGCCTTTTTGCCCTGCACTATGACGTGGCCTATTTTTCGGAGCCAATGGTAAGCTATCGCAGTCACGGACAGACGATGACCAATATCCTGATGAAGCGGAATTATGATGTCTTCCGGGACGGAATTGCGGTCCTGACCGACATCCGGAGCAAGGCACACGAATGCGGAGAAGACGCGCTGGCGCTGAAATGCGGCGACCGCCTGGATCGCATGATTGAGAGATATGTCCATCAGCTCGCTCTCGACGAGGAGGATTTCGTCAGTTCAACTGCGACCGCTTTTGAAAAATCACTGGACGGCTGTACTCCGGATGAGCGGAAAAGGCACGGCGCACGTTTTTTTGCCGAACTGGGCGAGCGCTATTATGATTCGGGAGAATTCGCCAGGGCGCGCGGATGTTACGGGAAGGCGCTGGAGAGGAATCGGCGGATGCCGAAAGTCTGGATCAAATATTTTCTTCTCTGCCTGGGGAAGCCCGGCCTGCAGTTGAGGGCGTTTCTGTCCTGCATCCGCCGCCGGCAGGCGTGAAGAAGTCGCGGATTCAGTATCATATGTATAATGTTTTGCCCTGAGGCGGTTGAATGAACCCGAAGGTAACGTTCATAATCCCTTGTTACAATCTTGCCCATTTCCTGCAGGAGTGCGTGGAGTCGGTCCTGTCCCAGACTTTCGGGGATTTCGAAATTCTGATAATGGACGACTGCTCGCCCGACAATACGCCAGAAGTGGCGCGCTCTTTTGCGGACGCCCGGGTGAGGCATGTCCGCAACGAAATAAACCTGGGGAATATTGCCAATTACAACAGGGGCATCGGCCTGGCGCGGGGCGAATATGTCTGGCTCATCTCCGCCGATGATCAGCTGCGGAGCAGGCATGTCCTGGAACGTTACGTGCGGGTCATGGACGAGAACCCGCGCGTCGGCTTTGTCTTCTGCCCGTGCGTCGAGCTCATGGACGGCGCCGAGACCGGCGTGCTGGTGGCGACGCGGCCGGGCGACGGGGACGTCGTCTACAGGGGGACGGACTTTTTCGACCTGATCGTCAGGAGAAATGTGACCTCGCCGGACGGGGAATCGCGGTGGTTCACGGTTGAGGCGCCGGCCGTCATGGTCCGCAAGGAGTGCTACGACAGAGTGAGCCTGTTTCCGAAGGACCTGCCGCATGCCGGAGACCGCTTCATCTGGTCTCTGTTCGCCCTGTATTATGACGTCGCCTTCCTCGCGGAGCCGATGGTTCGCTACCGCGTCCACGGCTCAAGCATGATGCAGCGGCTGATAAGCGATGACAGGGCCCGCAGGATTTTCGGCGATGAAATTGCCATGTGCTGGCGGCTGAAGGAGAGGGCGGAGGAGATCGGAGCGGCCCGGGCCGTAGGTTCCTGCGACAGGGCTATCGTGCGGGAATACCTGAGGTGGCTTGATCAGATAGAAGGTACCCGCATCACGACTGGGCACTTCGAGGAATCGGTGCGCGGCTTCGCCAGAGACCGGCGGGAGGAGGCGAAATTTCTTGCGCTGGTATACGCCGGTTTGGGAGATTACCTTTTCTGGCGGCGCGAACTCCCCGAAGCGAAGCGCTTTTACATGAAAGCCGTCAGGCGTGGCCTGAGGACGTTAGGGCCGCGGGCCGTGAAGTGCTTGATAAAAGCCGCCCTGATCGGCATGGGGGGTGCCGGCGCATGCCTGATTGAGGCCGCCTCCTCCGTCGGCAGGCGAATAGCGCTGCTGAAGAGGTCAGGGAGGCCGCATGCATGACGGATTTTCGTGGAAGGACATTAACTATCAACGGTTTATGAAGCGCGGACGGTAAAGGATTATGGACCTGTCGCTCGTTATTTGCACCCGAAATCGCGGCCCTTATCTCCTGCAGACTCTCCGGAGCCTGGCGGAGCTTCGGGATGCGGCGGACTGGGAACTGGTTGTGGTGAACAACGGTTCGACCGACGACACCGGCGAAATCATCGAACGGTTCCGGCCACGGTTCGGCCGGCCGCTTGCGGTCGTCGACGAACCGAGGCCGGGCCTGGGACGGGCCCGGAATTCCGGGTGGAGGAGAACCCGGGGCCGGGTGGTCGCGTTTACCGACGACGACTGTTACCCTGCCCATGACTATTTGCGGAAAATACTGGAATGTTTTGAAGGAAATGACATAGGTTTCGTCGGCGGCATGGTGCTGTTGCATGATCCGACCGACTACCCGATCACGATCCAGACCCTCGACCGGCCGGTTGATCTGCAGCCGGGCGAATACGTCCCCGCCGGACTGATCCAGGGGGCGAATTTCGCCTTTCTCAGGTCGGCGCTGGAGGCGGTCGGCGGGTTTGACGACAGGATGGGCGCTGGGACCCCGTTTGCCTGCGAGGACGTCGACATCCTTGCAAGACTGCTTGGCCGCGGCATCAAAGGGGCTTACAGCCCCCGGCCCCTGGTCTATCACCACCACCGCCGGAAAACCGACGAGGAGGCGTCCCGGTTGTCCAGGGCCTATGATTACGGACGGGGCGCCTATTTTGCCAAGTGCCTTCTTGACCCGGCACTGAGAAAGGTTTATGCGAAGCAGTTCTACTGGCAGTTTCGAGGACAGGGCTTTTCACGGAACGCGCGGGTCGTTGCCGGGGCCGCTCATTTTCTGCTCAGTTCGCTGTTTGCGCCGCGCTGACGGACTGTTCCGGCGGCGAAAAATAATCCTGAATCCGTGACGCCTTCACGCCCTTGCCTTCCAGGAATGCTTGAATTCAGGGCTGTGCGGTACGAGGGGGCAGCCCGGCAAAGTTTGCCCGCTGAAGCAGGTATGATCCGGCACAGGCGACGTTGAACTCCGGCATTCCGCGCGCTTCGGCGTGAAGGCGTCACGGATTTGGGATAATAAATTTTTCTAATTGAATTTTTGCCTTAATTGGCATTAATCTGTTGAGGTGAGGCAAGAAAAAATGAATGACTGATTATATTCTGTATGCAACAGCCTGTTTGCTAGATAATTAATCGAATGGTATTATTATAGTAAATAGAATTTTGTTTGCAAATCAAGGCATGCAAAAAAAAGGGACTGACAATCATGACATCGACGGTGAGTATAATTATATGCACATATAACCGGGCTGATAGTCTCCAGATAACATTGGAAGGCATAAGCAGGATGATTGTGCCGCGGAACATTGACCTGGAGGTCCTGGTAGTAGACAATAATTCCACTGACCGGACAAAAGAAGTCATAGAAAAATTCAACAAAGATGGCTTCGGTTATATCGGATATATATTCGAGCGGAACCAGGGCTTGTCTTTTGCCCGCAATGCCGGGCTCGACCGGGCGAAAGGCGAAATCATTATTTTTACCGATGATGACGTTATTGTCGAACCGGACTGGCTGATCGAAACGGTCCGCACCTTTTACGAGTATGACGCGGATTGCGTCGGTGGCAAAATCCTGCCGGTCTGGCCCGGCGAAAAACCCACGTGGCTGTCCGAAACAATTGAAAATATCCTTGCTCTGCTCGATTACGGCGACAATGTGCGGGAGTTGAAGGCCGAAGACCCGCCGCTTTTCGGCGCCAATGTTGCGTTCACCCGGCAGATGCTTCGGAAAACCGGCTATTTCAACACCACGCTCGGCCGGAAGGGCGACAAGCTGTATTGCAGCGAAGACACGGACATGTACGAAAGGCTTATCAAATTAAACGGCAAAATCATATATCAGCCCAAGTCCGTGGTTCACCATGTAATCAGCATTAATCGCCTGAAGAAAAGATATTTCAGGAAATGGCATTTCGATGGCGGAGTCGGACAGGGAAACAGCCTGGGAAGGTATGAAAAACGAAATATTTTAGGCATTCCCTATTACATAATAAACGAATTCCTACGGCATAGTTTCAAGTACATTATTAGCATTGCAACCATAAAAGATGATGTAATATTCTCACAGGAAGTCAAGGTATTATATTATCTTGGAATAATTTACAGCAGAATCAGGTTCTATTTTAGCAATATGCTGAACAGTGCATAGAACATTATTTCAAAAATCTGGTGTCATCTCGACCAAAGGGAGAGATCTTCATTGATTCGGCAATACCTTCAGGATTTCTCTCTGTGTTCGAAATGACAATTTAATTCAGGCGTATAAATAAATCGGCGCAGGTCCGGCTTCAGGTGCGATAATCGAGACTAAATCCGCACCCACTTTAACATGTTCAGCTGCCGGAGCAATATTAGAAACAATTCTATTTTTCACTATCAGGTTGGCGCCATGGGAATGAATGTTGAACTGTACAATAATGACGGATCGGACTGGGACGCTTTTGTCGCTTCAATTCCGCATGGCGCCAATTATCACCGGTATCGCTGGCGGGACGTCATCGAGAAAAGCTTCGGCCACAGGGCCTATTATCTGGTCGCAAGGGACGGAAATGGCGAGATATGCGGCGTGCTGCCGCTGGCGCACATGAAAAGCGTAATGTTCGGCAGTTTCCTGGTGTCGCTGCCTTATTTCAATTACGGGGGGCTGCTGTGCATGGACGCTAACGCTGAAAGGGCCCTGCTGGCGAAGGCCCAGAGCCTGCTGCGCAAAGTATCGGCCGGCCACATGGAGCTGCGCCACGTTCATGATTGCAGCAACGATCTCATGACCAGACAGCACAAGGTAACCATGATTCTCCCCCTGGGGAAAAGCGAAGAAGCGCAATGGAAAGCGCTTGACGCCAAGGTGCGGAACCAGGTGCGCAAGGCGGAAAGAAGCGGATTGAACGCCGTAGAGGGCCGCCTGGAGCTGCTGGACGGCTTTTACGAGGTATTTTGCAGGAACATGAGGGACCTGGGCACCCCCGTTTACGGAAGGAATTTTTTTCGCAATATCCTTGAGATGTTTCCCGAGTCCACCTGCATTATTTCCGTGATGCTCGGCGAAAAAACGGTCGCTTCCGGCATTCTTGCATGGTACGGGGATACACTGGAAGTCCCCTGGGCATCGTCGATCAGGGACTACCGGGAGATGTGTCCGAACAATCTTCTCTACTGGCGGGCCATCTGCTACGCGATCGGCAACGGCTCCGCCAAATTCGACTTCGGCCGTTCCACTCCCGGTGAGGGAACATACCACTTCAAAAAGCAGTGGGGCGCCGAACCGGTCCAGCTTTACTGGCAGTATATGCTCGGAAACGGCGGGAGCATTCCGGAACTGAACCCGGGCAACCCGAAATACAGGCTTGCCGTAAGGGTCTGGCAGCGGCTGCCGCTGGCTTTAACGAATGCGCTTGGGCCGCGCATCGTCAAAAACATACCGTGATTTTTCCGGCCCCGACCAAGACCATGTCGATGCATTTCGGAAGAACTGTTCCCCCCGCGGCGGCGCCGCTCAAACTCAGGGACCTCGCGTCCGGGCTTGCCGGCCTTTTCGGCAACGGCAAAACGGTGAAAAGGTTCGAGGACGAACTTAGCGAGTATTACGGCGTCGGATACTGCTTCGCCGTTTCTTCAGGAAAGGCTGCCCTCGCACTTATCCTTGACGCGCTGCGCGAACTGTCTCCGGGAAGAAACCAGGTCCTGATCCCCGCCTACACCTGCTATTCCGTGCCATCGGCCATAGTAAAGGCGGGGCTGGAAGTCAGGCTGTGCGATATGGCGCCCGGATCGCTGGATTTCGATTTTGAAAGTCTCGAGGGACATTTGAAGGATCCCGGAGTCCTGTGCGTGGTTCCGACCCACCTGTTCGGAGCGCCGGCCGACGTGGAGAGGGTTAGGGAACTGGCGCGGAAATACGGTGTATTTGTCGTCGAAGACGCCGCCCAGGCAATGGGAGGTGAATGGAACGGAAGGAAGCTGGGGACCCTGGGGGATGCGGGACTGTTCAGCATGGGGCGTGGCAAGGCATTCTCGACGGTGGAAGGCGGCATAATCCTCACGGACGACGCGCGGATCGGCGGGGCGATCGGGAAACGGACGGATACCCTTGCCGGGTACGGAGCACCGGGTTTTTTAAGGCTGATTTTCTATTCGCTTGCGCTGTTGGTTCTCATTCATCCATTTATTTACTGGCTACCAAAATCATTACCGTTTTTGAAACTGGGTGAAACCAATTTCAATCCGGAATTCCCGATGAGGAGGCTATCACCGTTTCAGGCGGGGATGGCAGGGGGATGGCAGGCGAAAATTGCGGAACTCAGGGGTATCCGGCTGAGAAACTCTAAAAAAATAGCCGACTGCGGAATCTCGTACGCTGGTGATTCGAAGGCCGTGATCCCTGATCTGATAAGATTTCCGGTTCTTGTGGCCAGCGCTGACAAAAAAAGAAACATTCTCCGGGAAAGCGAGAGGATGGGGTTGGGGATATCCGATGGCTATCCCGATTCCATAGACGGAATAATTGGTCTCGGGTTCCAGTCCGATGAAAAAGGCTTTCCGATGGCAAAAGACATTGCGTGCAGAATGATCACTCTGCCCATTCATCCGTTAGTTGTTGAGCGGGATATTCATAAAATGTTGCGTTTACTAATTTGACAGGTAAATCCCTGTGTACATATGGTATCAGAAGACAAGATAAACATTTTATTCGTAGAAATGACTTTCGACGGTACTGTTGGAGGGTCGCATACGTGCCTGTATAATTTGGTCAGCAATCTCAACAGGGAAAGGTTTGAAGGGTGCATTCTGTTTTTTCAGGACAATCCTTTTGTGAAAAAATTCCGGGATATAGGTGTCAAAGTCTATATTATCAAAAGAAAACCATGTTTGAGTGGAAATATAGTAATAAGGAAAATGTTGAATTGGTACAGATTAGTATACAAACAAAAGAAAGAATTTTTAAGAATAATAAACAGTCATGATATTAATTTGATAGTTATAAACAACTCTATTATTAATTCCAATAATATACTTGAAGTAAGCAGCAAGCTGAAACTTCCTGTAATAGCATACGAACGTGGTTACGAAAATTACAGCAGATCCCATATCAGATTATCAAACAAAATATCTTCATCAGTCGCTGTCTCACATGCAATAAAGAACAATATGGAGAGCCAGAAATACAGGGCAAGCACCCGTGTCATTTACGACGGTTTGGCTTTGAAACCGGTCACTTGTCAACAAAGGGAACGCGTCGGTGAAATAAAGCGGGAAATCGGCATTCCCGATGACGGCATCGTTATCGGGATCGTAGGCAATCTCAGGGAGTGGAAAGGGCAGGAATATTTTGTCAGGGCCTTCATGTCTCTCGGGAGAAAATTCGAGAATATGTATGGCCTTGTTGTAGGCGGTTTTGGGGACGAATCCGCCGAATATGTCAATTTCATCAAGGGAATAGCTGAAGGCTCGGATGTCGGAAAGAGGCTCAGATTCCTGGGCTTCAGGGATGATGTGCAAAATCTGCTCGGAATAATGGATGTTTTCGTACATGCTTCGATCAGGCCGGAACCCTTTGGCATGGTAATATTGGAAGCCATGTATCACAAAGTCCCTGTCGTTGCGACCAACTTCGGCGGACCGGTAGAAACCCTGGAAAACGGGCGCTGCGGGATTCTGGTTCCTCCGCGTGATGCGGATGCGATAATTGAGGGTGTCGAAAAATATCTGAAAGATCCGGTTTTCAGAGATAAAATAGTAGAAAGGGCTTACAGGAGAGTAACAGAGACATTTGATCTGCGAAGGACAGTCGGTCTGGTCGAAGAATTGTTCCGGGAGACTGTACCCGGCGCAAATCGTTTTTGATGCGCGGCATGGTCCAGGATGAGGGTTACAGGTCGGTTAGCGAGCCATGAAAGTTCTGAAAATCATACATACGCTGGGCCATGGCGGTGCTGAAAACACCTTCCGCTGGCTTGCCTGGGGGCTTCGGAGGAATGGAATTGAAGTCATTGCCGCCATTCCCGAAAGGAAGGGCGGAGGTGGGGAAAACTGGATAGCGTCAGCTCTGGAGGAACTGGATGTGCCGTATCTTTCCTTCAATAAGAACGGCACGCGTCGGCAACTGCTCAAAAACATCGCCGACGTTATAGAACAGGTCCAACCGGACATCGTTCATTCCCACCTGCTGGACTCGAACTTCTATTCCTCCCTCGCCTGCAGGCTGAAATCCGTTCCCCATGTCTGCACGGAGCATGGAGATGTGTCCCTTAAGAAAACCGGCGCCTCAAGAGTCAAGTATGGAGTCATTTCTCTTTGCAGCCGATTTGTTATCTGCGTTTCCGAGGCCGTTCGGGAAAGCGCCTCCCGTGTCATTTTCTTCAGGAGCAAGCTGAAAACAATTTACAACGGCATCCATTTCCTGGAGCGGAAATGTTCGAACTTTCGTGCTCAATGCAACATTGCCGATGACGCCATACTTATAGGCAACGTGGGGAATTTATATCCGGTGAAAGGGCAGAAGTATCTGATAAGGGCTTTCGCCGAATTGCATACCTCTTGCCCTGATGCCGTTCTTGCGCTTGTGGGCCGCGGCGGAGAGGAAAACAGCCTGCGACGGTTGGCAAGCGATTTGAACATTCCGGAGGACCGTGTCATTTTCACCGGTTTTCGCAATGACATCGAAAATATAATGAACGCATTTGATGTATATGTTCAGCCAAGTCTCTCCGAGGGACATCCAGTAGCCGTCCTGGAGGCCATGTCCCTGGGCATTCCGGTGATTGCCGCCGCGGTGGGCGGAATCCCCGAGATCATAGGCGAGGACCGATACGGGATCCTGGTGCGGCCCGGGTCATGGGAAGATCTCCTTCGGGGTATGCATGATTGCATCAACCGTCGCGATGTTTATCTCGAAAAGGCCCGCGCCGCAAAGGATTATACGCATGCGGCTTTTTCCATCGAAAAAATGGCGGGCAATTATGCGGATGTTTACGGGCAGGTTCTCTCGATGTGCCGGAAGTGAATACCGGATGGCGGATGGCACGGCTCTTTCCATTTTTTCAACTGTATCCGAACCGGTAATATATTCCGCCGCCAGTAAGGAGATGAGATGATTTCTTCAGAGAAATACTTTTCAGTTGATGTAAAAGCCATATGGAAGCAATTTAAACAGGAGCCTTATTATTTCTGGTTTTTTTGCGGTTACCTGTTTTTTGAATATGTCAGGCCGCAAACGGTCTATGCATCCCTCGATATTCTCCCGTGGGCAAAGTTGTGTATCATCGGGGCGGCGATCGGCAGTTTTACGTCAAAGGATTCCGTTTCATCATCTTCTTCTCTTACAAAATATTTCTGGGGCCTGATTGTCGCGGTGCTTTTTTCTTCCGTGTTCGCCGAGTTTCCCGACATTGCGTTTTCCAATTATTACGTCGTACTTTATTGGCTCATCATTTATTACCTGTTTATCCGGATTGTATCGACAAAATTCAGATTCTTCACCGTTATCCTTCTGATCATGCTTGCAACCTACAAGATGTCCCAGCATGGGGCAATCTCGTGGGCTCACAGGGGATTCGCATATGAGAGATGGGGGATTGCGGGCGGGGCCGGATTTTTCGGAAACGCCGCCGACCTCGGGCTTCAAATGCTGATTATCCTGCCATTGTCGATCGCCTTTATCAAGAGTTGCCGTTCCGGTTGGGGCACCGTTAAGAAGCTGTTTTTCATTTTTCTCCCGATCACGGCCTTGATGACAATCATCGCTACCGGAGAGCGAAACACGCTGGTCGGACTGGCCGCGATATGTTTGGCGACGGCAATGTCTGCCAAAAAGCGCATCAGGAACATCCTGTTGATGGCTATTTTCGCCGTGGGCCTTATTGCGGTGATGCCTCAGGCATTTCTCGACCGGTTTAATACCATCGGGACGGACAATACTTCGGTGACAAGGTTGACATATTGGAACCGGGGCATCGAGTTTTTTGAAAGCCATCCCTTACTGGGCATCGGTTACGATAACTGGGTCCCGTATTATCAAAAGCATCATCCCGGAGAATCGATACAGGGTAAAAACCTGGAGGTTGCCCACAGCACCCCGATTTCCGTTCTGGCGGAGCTGGGAATCATCGGTTTTATTTTTTATTATGCCATTGTTATCAATACCGTTCTGGTAAACTTCCGATCCATGAAAATCCTCGGCTCAGATTCGGAACGCTTCTGGAGAGAAATCCCGAATGCCCTGAATATTGGCATAGTCGGTTTTTTAGTCGCCAGTATTTTTATAACCGTTACATTTTATCCTTTCCTGTTTATTCAGGCTTCCTTGTCGGCGGCACTGTACAACATAATATTAAGGGAAAAGCAGAAAGTTCCGGTCAAGAATGAAAATAACGCGGCGACTCCTCTCGGAAGAACGGCACTGAGAGGCGCTGCATAAGTATGCACGGAATATTTGCGTGACTGATTCCGACTCACTCGGACAATGAAATGTTAAACAAAGCCAAAATATTAAAAAGGCAATGTAAAATCTTCGTCAAAAACGTCTACGAGTCCGTTTTATACGGTTGCACCCGGAGTTTGAAAATCGTGGCCAGCCCAAGGAAAATCGTGCTCGTCTGCAAGGGAAACATATGCAGAAGCGCCTTTGCCGAACGCGTTCTGAAGTCGGAAACGAAAGGAAAACAGTTATCGATAGATTCCTGCGGTCTCCATGTCGACGGGAGAGCGCCGTCGCCGCCGGAGGCCATAAGCGCGGCCGGGAAGTTCGGGCTTGACCTGGGCGACCATTTGTCCAAGGGATGGGAATCCTGCGATCTTGAGAACGCGGATTTGATACTGCCCATGGAATTCTGGCAGTACAGGAAGCTGGTCGAATACTTTCCCCACAAAAAGGATAATATCAGGCTTCTGCGGGAATTCGCCCCGTTTCCGGAGAATCTGCTCTGCAATATCGACGATCCTTACGGGCAAAGCGAGATCGCATTCGAAAAGTGTTTCATGCGGATAAAGAGATCGATCGACAATATCAACGCGAGGATATGAGCCTTTGGCCATGGGCGGAAAAATCGCCGTAAAACGCATACTGTCGGAGCTGCTTTCCGGGGCCGGGATCCACGGCATGCTGGAACGCTACCGCTTTTCCGACAGGGCTTTCGTCCTGATGTACCACCGGGTGCTGGATCCCGCCGAAAGACAGCCTTGTTCCGTCCAGCCGGGCATGTACGTCACCACGGACGCCTTCCGCAACCAGATCGGGTTTCTGAAGAAACGATTCGAGATAGTCTTTTTCGATGATCTTGTGCAAAAGGTTCTGAATGGTGAAAAGACCGGGGGGATCTGCGCGATTACGCTCGATGACGGCTGGCGGGACAACTACACCAACGCGTTTCCGGTCCTCGGGAGCTGCAGGGCGCCTGCCACCATATATCTCGCGACAGGTTATGTCGGTACGGACAGGACCTTCTGGCCCGAAGAGGTGGGTTATTACCTGGACCGGGGTGTTGCGGACGGTGCGGCGGCCGGAGGCGCTCCCGAACCGGTGGTTCGCTTCCTCGGACAGATCGGCGGATATCGTAAATGCGGGCGGGATGTATTCCTTGACAGGTGTGTAGAAATTTTAAAAAAATATTCAAACGCTGAAAGGGATGAAGTCCTGGGATATTTCCGGGGCACGGCCGGCTCCGGTCCGGTTCCCAGGCTGATGCTGAGCTGGGACGAAGCGCGGGAAATGCTTGACAGCGGATGGGTCCGCTTTGGCGCCCATACCGTTAACCATGAAATCCTGGACCGGCTCCCGCCCACGCAGGCGGAGGCCGAAATCTCCGAATCCCGACTGGAGATCGAGCGGCGCCTCGGGTGCAGGGTAGGATCATTTGCCTATCCGAACGGGAATCGCA
>DASRZQ010000105.1:0-15854 GCA_035686205.1 Geobacteraceae bacterium | reverse complement strand
AAGGGCAACCAGGAACTTCTTTCCAGGCTCGACGAAGGGCTGAAAATCCTGAAAGAGAACGGGGAATACCGGGAGATTTACGAAAGATGGTTCGGTGTATATGAAAAGCAGGACGTGTGGAATGCCGTCAAATACTATGTCTGGGCGCTGGCGGCCGCCGCCGGTCTTTGCCTGGCCTTTCTCGTCTGGTCCAGGATGCTGAAAAGGCGTGTGGAGCAGCGGACCGCGGAACTTCGCAGGAGCGAGGAAGCATTGCGTTTCACCCAGTATGCCATCGATAATTCGGCGGATTATGCCTTCTGGATGACGGAAGGCGGGCACCTGTTCTATGTCAACGATGCCGCCTGCCGCGCCCTGGGCTACTCACGCGAGGAGCTTTTGCGGATGTCGATCCCCGATATCGACCCGGACTTTCCCCCCGAGGTGTTCGCCGAACATTGGCGAAAATTGCGGGAGCGCGGATCGGTCGCCCACGAGTCTTTTCATCGGTCAAGAGATAGCCGGGTGTACCCCGTGGAGATTCACGACAACTTTGTGGTCTTTGACGGAAAGGAATACAACTGCGCTTTCATGTCCGACATCAGCGAACGCAAACGGGCTGAGGAGTCGTTGCGCGAGAGCGAGGAGAAGTTCAGGGTGTTGGCCGAGACTGCTCCGGCAGGTGTCTGTCTCTACCAGGGCGAACGGATCGTCTATGTCAATCCGGCCACCACGCGGCTGTTCGGATATACGGAAGAAGAATGCCTGCAAATGAGGTTCTGGGACTGGGTGCATGAGGATTCCAGAGAGATGGCGAGGGAGCGCGGACTGGCAAGGCAGCGGGGTGAGTCGGTTCCTTCCCGGTACGAGTGCAGGCATGTGGGCAAGGACGGAAGGGACCTATGGATATGCGTATCGGCCGGGCGCATCGATTACGGGGGCAAACCGGCCTGTATCGTCACGTTCTTTGACATGACCGACCGCAAACGCATGGAAGAAGAGCTGCGGCATGCGCATGACGACCTGGAAAACCGGGTCGAGGAGCGGACGGCGGAACTGGCTGAAACCGTAAACAAGCTGCTCCTGTCACAATTCTGCATTGATAAGGCGGCCATAGGCATATATCAGACCACATTCGAAGGGGATATCCTCAGCGCCAACGAATGTGCGTGCCGCAGCCTCGGCTACACCGCTGACGAATTGCGCGCGTTGAAAGTCCACGACATAGATCCCGTCATAACAGATGAAAAAATGCTCGATATAAAAGGGATGCTGGATAAATCCGGCTTCGCTGCCCATGAAACGGTTCACCGACGAAAAGACGGGTCGACGTTTCCCGTGGAGATTATGACCAATCAACTGGAATTCGAAGGCAAACCGTATACATTCTCGTTTGTCAAGGATATCACCGGGCGTAAACGTGCGGAAGAGTTTATGCGGCAGGCGAACCTGGTGGTGGAAAACAGCCCGGTGGTGCTGTTTCGCTGGAAGGGTGACGATGAGTGGCCAGTTGAGCTGGTTTCCGGAAATATCATACAGTTCGGTTATACCCCCGATGAATTTCTTTCCGGTTCCATCACCTATTCTTCAATAATACTGCCTGACGACCTGGGGCGGGTCACCCGGGAGGTCCATGATTTGTGCGATGGGGGAGCCGACCAGCTCCGCCTTGAATACCGGATAGTGACCAAGGGGGGGGACGTCCGCTGGGTAAACGAACATACCAATGTGGAAAGGGACGCCGCGGGTGGCGTCAAAAGCTTCGAGGGGGTCGTCATCGATGTTACCGATCGCAAGGAGATCGAGTTAGAGCTTCGCAAAAACAAGGAAAAATACCAGGCCATAGTGGATCAGATCGACGGCTACATTTATATCGCTTCGAGGGACTATCGCATCCAGTTCATGAATGAGAGCGTGGGCAAACTGTTTGGTTACAATGA
This sequence comes from Geobacteraceae bacterium, assembly GCA_035686205.1. Classification (GTDB taxonomy): domain Bacteria; phylum Desulfobacterota; class Desulfuromonadia; order Geobacterales; family Geobacteraceae; genus CAIWTU01. Next base: position 13,935 of record DASRZQ010000105.1, on the reverse strand, counting down.
ACCGGGTGAATTCTGTTATAAGGTAATGCATGACAGGGATTCCGTGTGCCCCGAATGTCGCAGCGAGGAGGTATTCGAAGGGAAAACTGTGCGTCGGGAATGGTGCAACCCCAGGACTGGACGCTTTTATCATGTGATGGATACCCCCATATTCCATATCGACGGCACTATTGTGCGACAGACCGTAGCCACGGACATAACGGAACGGAAACTGGCCGAAGAACAACTGGAGCAGCGAAAACGACAGCTGGAAGAACTGAACCGTACGCTGGAGAAGCGAGTCGAGGAGGAAGTGGCGAAAAACCGGGAAAAGGACATCATCCTGATCCAACAGAACCGCCAGGCGGCTTTGGGGGAGATGCTGGATCATATCGCCCACCAGTGGAAGCAACCGCTCAACGCCTTTTCGTTCATCGTTCAGGATGCTGAAGCGACCTGGTCCTGCGGCGAGATGACGGATGAGTACGTAAGTGAAACCGTGGCCAAAGCCATGGATCTGGTGCAGCATATGGCGCAGACCGTCGAAGTATTCAGGGATTTTTACCGCCCGGAGAAGGAAAAAAGCGCATTCAGCATAAAAGATTCCATCGACAGGGCTCTCTCTTTCATTTCGCCAGCGTTGAAATTCCACGCCATTGCGCTTGGTCTCGACATTGATCCCGGACTGACCGCGGTCGGCTATCCGAAGGAATATACCCAGGTGCTGCTCAATATCATGACCAATGCAAGGGATGTGTTCGTGGATAGAAAAACGGAAAAACCGTGGCTTGAGGTGAAGGCCTTCGAGGAAGGCGGCAAGGCGGTCGTTACGATAACGGACAATGCGGGCGGCATTCCCGACACGATTATCGGCAAGGTCTTCGACATCTATTTTACAACCAGGGAATCGGACGGGGGTACCGGCGTCGGTCTCTACATGTCGAAGAACATTATCGAGAAAAATATGGGAGGGAAATTGAATGTCGTAAACATTGACAACGGCGCACGGTTCAGAATAGAACTCAATGTGCCCAAACAGAGTTTGGATCAATAAAGTTGCGGAAATAATTTGCAAATGTATAATTAAAAATCATTTCTTACGCATGAAAGCGAAGTTGTTTTGAGCATGGATGCACACTTGAAGAGACTACGGAAAATCATGAAAGCGGATTACCCCCCAGGTTTAAAAATCAGAGAGGTTAGAAATGTCCGGATTCATCCCTGAAAATATGAAGCGTCCCGTTTTGATTTGGATAACCGGGGCGCTTTTTTTATTTGTCGTTCTGGCTATATTAGCGTGGAACTGGAATTTCACGAGCAAAAACGCCGACCCGCTGACCGCAACGGAAAGGGCATGGATAAAGGCTCATCCGGTCATTCGCCTGGCGCCCGATCCGGATTTTCCGCCGGTCGAGTTTTTTGACGGGAACGGCGGGTATAACGGTATAACCGCGGATTACGTTGCGCTGATTGAAAAGAAACTAGGGATACATATAGAAATTGTTCGCCTGCGGGACTGGGATGAAATCATAGACAAAGCCAAAAGCAGGCAGATTGATGCCTATGTTGCGACCAAAACCCCTCAACGCGCCGAATACATGCAGTTCACAAAGCCCTTCCTGGAATTCCCCGTCGTAATCATTGCCCGCAAGAAAGTCAATGCTCCTCTCAGTCTGGCGAAACTCCAGGGGATGAAGGTTTCCGCAGTATCGGAATATGCGGCCCACAATTTAATCGCTTACAATTATCCGAAATTGAACCTTGATCTTGTCCCTGATGTCCAGACCGGATTACGGAAGGTTTCCTTCGGCCTCAGTGACGCATTCGTGGAAAACCTGGCGACCGCCAGCTATTACATCGAAAAGGAGGGAATTACCAACCTTCGCATAGCAGGCGAAACGGAATATTTTTACAGAATGGGTTTTTGCACGCGGAAGGACTGGCCGGAACTGAACCGGATCCTGGAAAAAGGGCTTGCCGGAATCAGCGCTGACGAGAAAAAAGCTGTTTACAACAAGTGGATACCCCTGGAACCGGGGTCGCTGTTCACCAGCAGGGAATTCCAGATGGGCATCCTTGCGGCTTTTGCCGCGGTCCTGATGATTGTCGCGGGCGTCGTTGCATGGAACAGGGCACTTGCAAGGCAGGTGGGTCGAAGAACCGAAGACCTGGAAAAAGAGCTGGCCGAGCGCAAACGGGCGGAGAAGGCGCTGCGGGAGAGCGAAGAAAAGTTCCGGGTGCTGGCGGAGACCACGCCCGCGGCCATCTGCCTTTTCCAGGGCGAGCATAATGTCTATGTCAATTCCTCGTTTTCACGGCTGACAGGCTATGACGAACGGGAATGCCTGGAGATGAAATTCTGGGACTGGATGCACGAGGACTTCAGAGATATGGCAAAGGCGCGCGGCCTGGCAAGGCAGCGCGGTGAAGCAGTGCCTGCACAGTACGAGCTGAAGGTTGTTACCAGGGGCGGCGAAGAGAAGTGGGTCCTGCTTTCAGGCGGTTGCATCCAATACGTCGGAAAGCCGACCGGTATAGTGACGATTTTTGATATCACCGAGCGCAAGCGCATGGAAGAAGAGCTGCAGCATGCGCGCGACGACCTCGAAAATCGTGTCGAGGAGAGAACGGCTGAGCTGGCCGAAACAGTACAGGCGCTGCTGCTGTCACGGTTCTGCATTGAGAAGGCAGCCATCGGCATCTATCAGACCACATTCGAAGGAGCTATCCTGATCGCAAACGATGTTGCCTGCCGGAGCCTCGGCTACACCGCCGCAGAATTGAAGGCATTGAAACTTCCCGATATCGATCCCGTCATAACGCACGAGAAAATGCTCGAAATCAAAAAAAAGCTCGATGAAACGGGTTCCGCCACCCACGAAACGGTTCACCGGCGAAAGGACGGCACGACTTTCCCGGTGGAGATTACCTCCAATAACCTGGAATTCCAGGGCAGGTCGTACACCTTCTCGTTCGTTAAGGACATCTCGGAGCGCAAGCAGGCAGAGGAGGCGTTGCGGGAAAGCGAGGCGCGGCTCAAGATGGCCATGGATCTCGCCGGGCTGGTGCAGTGGGAATACGATGTCAAGTCCGGCATGTTCACCTTCGACGATCAGTTCTATGCGCTGTACGGCACCACCGCCGAGCGGGAGGGCGGGACGCTGATGTCCGCCGAGGATTATGCCAGAAAATTCATCCCTCCCGAGGAATCGGCGGTTGTTGCCGGAGGTATCGGGGAGGTGCTGGCAAGCTCCTCAAATCTGCTGGAGCACCGGATATTGCGCGCGGACGGGGAGGAGCGATTTGTTGTAGTTCGTGGCGAGGCTGTCTGCGATCAGATGGGTTCCATCGTCAAGATACACGGAGCCAACCAGGACATCACCGAACGCAAGCGGGCGGAGGAACTGCTGCGGCAGAGCGAGATGTCACAACGAAAACTGGCATGGGAGCTCGCCCAGAAGAACAATTTCCTGCGCACCCTGATCGATGCCATACCCGATCTCATATTTTACAAGGACTGCAACAAGGTTTATCTCGGCTGCAACAGGGCTTTCGAGGCCTTTTCGGGGCGGACTGAAAAGGACCTTGCAGGCTGCACCGACTTTGATATTTTCAGCAGGGATATCGCGATTCAGTTCCGCGAGATGGACCGGGAAATTCTGTCGACCGAGACGTCCCGGCGCACCGAGGAGTGGATCGATTATCCCGATGGAAGGCGCGTTTTGCTGGATACGCTCAAGACGCCATTTTTTGACCTGGACGGGGAAGTTCTCGGAGTTGTGGGCATTAGCCGCGACATCACCGAGCGCAAGCGGATTGAAGAAGAGCTCCGTAACAGCCAGGAAAAGTACCGCTCCATAGTCGATGCCTACGATGGCCTGATCTATATCTGCTCCCAGGATTTCCGGGCTGAGTTTATGAACCGGAAGCTGATCGAGAGGACCGGTTACGACGCTACCGGCGGATTCTGCTACGAGATCCTTCACGACAGGGATTCCGTCTGCCCGTGGTGCGTCAATGACCGCGTATTCGCCGGAGAAACGGTGTATTGGGAGATGCTGAGCCCCAAGGACAAACGTTGGTATTACGTGGTAAACGTTCCCATTCATAAGTCAGACGGCACGGTGTCGAAACATTCCGTAATGACCGACATAACTGATCTCAAGCTTACCGAAGAAACGCTGAGGCAACAGAAGCAGCAACTTGAGGAACTTAATGCCACGCTGGAAAAGAGGGTCCAGGAGGAAGTCGAAAAAAACAGGGAAAAAGACATCATATTGATCCAGCAGAATCGCCAGGCAGCGTTAGGGGAAATGCTTGACCATATCGCGCACCAATGGAAACAGCCGCTCAATGCTATTTCGTTCATCGTTCAGGATGTGGAATTAACGTATTCCTGCGGCGAGCTCGACGGGCAGTACGTAAACGAGATGGTGCGCCGGACCATGGATTTGCTGGACCACATGGTGCATACAATCGAGGTTTTCAGGGATTTCTACCGCCCGGACAAGGAAAGGACGGCATTTTGCGTTAAAGACTCAATTGACGGAGCTCTGGCCTTCATCGCGCCGGCGTTGAGGTTCCAGTCCATCGAGGTTGATCTTGACGTCGATCCGGACCTGTGCGCAACCGGCTTCCCGAAGGAGTATTCCCAGGTGCTCCTGAACATACTGACAAATGCGAGAGACGCATTCAGGGAAAGGAAGACGGAGAGGCCTTTGGTGAAGATAAGCGCTTTCCCTGAGGGGGGCAAGGCGATTGTTACCATAACGGACAATGCCGGCGGCATACCCGGGGAGATCATCGGCAAAATATTCGACATGTACTTCACTACCAGGGAGAAAAAGGGCGGGAGCGGTATCGGGCTTTACATGTCGAAGAATATCATCGAAAAAAACATGGGAGGCAAATTGAGCGTTCTGAATGTAGACGGGGGAGCCCGGTTCAGGATAGAGCTTGACATCCCGGACAATGAAGGATGATGCAAAGGGCCGATAAGAGAATTTATGATAAATGAAGCTATGGGGCGTTAACCGATGTTTTTCAGGGCTCTCCTGGATATTATCTATCCTCCTCTGTGCCATGTCTGCAAAACCTATATACCCGAACCCGGCTCGATCCACATCTGCACGGCATGCGCCGAAAAAATTGTTCCCGTCGTTTCACCGAGATGCACCGTTTGCGGCATACCTTTCAATACCGGGGACGGCATCGACCATGTCTGCGGGGCATGCGCTACGAGTCCGAGGCCTTTTGTCTCGGCAAGGGCCGCCGTCCGCTTCGGCGGACCCGCGCAGGAGCTCATTCACAGGCTGAAATACGGCAAAAAAGTGCACCTCTCCCGTCCTTTGGGACTTATCGCGGTTGGCCACCTTGCCGGTTTTCTCGAAGAAACAGGCGTGGAAATGATAGTGCCGGTTCCTCTGCACGTGAAGCGGCTGAGAGAGCGCGGGTTCAATCAGGCGGTTCTCCTGGCGGGTTATCTGGCGCGGAGCCGGCGCATCCCGATATCCAGGAACAACCTGCGGCGAATACGCTGGACCGAACCGCAGGTTAGTCTTTCCCCGGAGGAGCGCGTAAAAAACGTCCGAGGCGCCTTCGCCGTCAAAAAGCCCGGACTTTTCGAGGGCAGGAAACTCGTCCTGGTCGATGATGTATATACAACGGGGAGCACGGTAAGCGAATGCGCGAGGGTCCTGAAACGGGCCGGGGCCGGCGAAGTATATGTTGCGACCGTCGCCAGGGCGGTCTTCGATTAGCGGTGCCGGCCGCGTTCTCCGCGCTGTCATATAACTCCGCGAATTCAGGACAAGTTGCCCGGACATTGAAAAACGCTTTTAAAATAGGCCCTTTTATGGTAATTTTCAACATCCCCGGTACCTTCGTAAAATAATGCCCGTCGGCCGATTATCCGGGACGCGGGCTTGACATCTTTGGCGGCGCGGCGCACGGCTTGATGCCGCGGCCATTTCTGCTTAACCTTCCTGCTGCAGTTTCGAATCTGGTTTTTGTAAAACGGGTGTTTGGAGGCAACTTTCCGGCGGATGGCGGAAACGAAAATTTTATGGCCAAGATAATATGCATAGCCAATCAGAAGGGCGGAGTGGGCAAAACCACGACGGCGGTCAATCTCAGCGCTTCTCTTGCGGCGGCGGAGAGGAAAACGCTGCTGGTGGACATGGACCCGCAGGGCAACGCGGGCAGCGGCGTCGGCATCGAGAAGGAGAAGCTCCGGGAGAGTATCTACGAAGCCCTGATCAACGGAACCGATGCGGCGAATGTAATCATGAAGACTTCCCTCCCTTGTCTTGACATCATTCCCGCCACCACGGACCTGGCCGGCGCTGAACTGGAGCTGGTATCGGCCCCGCAGCGCGAGACAAGGCTCAGACGGTTTCTTGAGCCTCTGGCGAAGAATTATGATTACATCCTGATCGATTGTCCTCCATCCCTGGGGCTGCTGACCATTAACGCCATGTCCGCGGCAAGCTCGGTGCTGATTCCGCTGCAGTGCGAATTCTACGCCATGGAGGGCCTTTCCCACATCCTCAAGACTATCCGGCTGGTCAAGAAAGGCCTGAATCCGGACATCGCCATCGAGGGGATCCTTCTTACCATGTATGACTCCAGGATAAACCTCGCACGCCAGGTCAGCGAAGAGATCAGGCACCATTTTTCCGATTCGACGTTCAAGACGGTAATCCCGAGAAACGTCCGGCTTTCCGAGGCGCCGAGCCACGGCAAACCCGTGCTGCTTTACGATATAACGTCACGCGGGGCTTCCAGTTATCTGGACCTGGCCAAGGAAATCATTCAGAGGGAGAACGGCAATGCTTAAAAAGACCGGGCTCGGCAAAGGGATGGCTGCCCTCCTTCCGGTTGTCGATGACGACTCGAAAAAATATTTTTCCTGCCCGATCGAGGAGATCAGGCCGAACAAACTGCAGCCCCGCAAGACATTCGCCGCGGACAAGCTGGAGGAACTCGCTTCTTCGATCCGGGAAAAAGGGATAATACAGCCTCTGGTGGTGAGGAAGGCGTCAAGCCACTACGAGCTGATTGCCGGGGAAAGGAGATGGCGGGCGGCCCAGAAAGCCGGGTTGAGGGAAGTCCCCGTCGTCATCCAGGACGTTTCGGATGATGTAGCCGTGGAGATGGCGCTGATCGAAAATATCCAGCGCGAGGACCTGAACGCCATAGAGGAGGCCGAGGCGTACCATGCCCTCATGGAAAAATTCAGCCTCTCCCAGGACGAGATGGCCAAAAGGGTCGGGAAAGACCGTTCCACGGTGGCAAACTCCCTGAGGCTCCTGAAGCTGCCCCAGGAAATAAAACGCGATATCGTCGAAGAGCGTCTTTCCATGGGCCATGCCCGCGCTCTCCTTTCGCTTGATTCCCCCGACCTGATGCTGAAGGCCAGGGAGCAGATCCTGGGGGGCAGATTGTCGGTTCGGGCAACCGAGGGGCTGGTCGGCAAGATGAAATCCAAAAAGCCGGCGCGGGCCGTTAAAAATGTCGAACCTCACAATGCGGATCTCGAAGTGAAGCTGAAACGGCATTTTATGACGAAAGTTTCGATCCGTCGTGCCGGGAAAGGCGGAAAAGTCGAAATTTATTTCAATAACCCCGACGACCTTTCCAGGATCATCGAGAAAATGGAGATTTGACGATTTTTTCAGTCAGCCTGAAAATGGCCATTGTTCATCTTCGCGCGGCGGTCGAAATGACCCGACGGCGTTTTTCCATGTAACCAGTTGAATTTATAACCTATTCAACAATTTGCTCTCCATTTTTCATCTCCCGAAAATTACTTTTTCAGCCTCTTAAAGTAAAAATAAACAATTTAAGTGATAATAAAACTTGACAACTTTTGCTCCGTATGTTAGCCATTCTATGTTTGATTTGCGGACACGTTTTATTAAACTGTATACAAGCATGATGATGTCATATGAGGGAAAAAAATGATTTCAATTGATCTGGCCTTTGTTTTTCAGTTTGTCAATTTTCTGCTGCTCATGGTGCTCCTGAATATTTTCCTGTATAAACCCGTGCGGAAGATTCTTGCTGAAAGGGATGCCGAGATAATTGCGTCACGGGAGAAAACCGCCGCCGTCGATAAGGAAGTGGAGGAAAAGATGGCGCAATACGAAGCGAAATTGCGCCAGACGAAAACCGTGGCATACGAGGAAAAGGCGGTGTCCATCGGCAAGGTTCGCGAGGAAGAGTCCGCCATCATCGAGAAGGCGAGGCAGGAAGCGGCCCATTCTCTGGCGGCTATCCAGAAACAGGTTGCCCGGGATGCCGAGGAGGCAAGGGGGGTTCTCAGGGAGCAGGCGCAGTCCATTTCCCTGGAAATATGCAGGAAAGTTCTGGGGAGGAGCCTTTAAGTATGAAAAGATTTGCATTGAAAGTCATAGGAAATAAAACCTTCCTGTTTAACTTGGCATTTTGCACCTGCCTTGCCGCGGCCGAGGTGTGCCTGGCCGCCGAAGGCGGCGAGGCCGCCCATCACGGCGTCAGCGCCGCGCAGTTAAAAGATTTCGGCTGGAGGGTACTCAGTTTCCTCATACTGGTAGCCATACTCGCATGGGTCGTGAAAAAAGCCAATGTCAAAGGCCTGCTCGCCGCACGCCGTGAGGGTGTGGAAAAAACCCTGCGGGAGGCGGCCGAAATGCGGGAAGCGGCCGAGAATAAGCTTAAGGAATACAGCGAAAAGCTGGAAAAGGCTTCCAGGGAAATCGATGAAATTTACGAAGCAATAAAGAAGGAAACCGAAGCGGAGAAAAACCGTATCCTCGAAGAAGCCGAGGCAGCGGCCAAAAGAATCAAGGAGCAGGCTGCCGCGTCCGCACAACAGGAAATCGAAAAGGCGCGGACCGAGCTTCGGGAAGAAGCGGCAAGGCTTTCCGTGCAGCTGGCGGCCCAGAACCTCAAAGAGCGCGTTGAAGGAAGCGACCAGGACCGCTTTATCAATGAATTTATAGGTGAATATCTTAACAAGGTGGAGATGTCACATTGATTACAAATGCTATTGCAAGACGCTACGCCAAGGCCCTGATTCAGCTGGCCACGGAAGAGGCGGCCGTTGACGAAATCCAGAAGGAACTGAGGTATTTCGAATCCGTACTGGACACTCACCCGGAAGGTTCCGCCGTTTTTTCCAGTCCAGCATTTACCATCGAAGCGAAAAGAGCGCTGTTGAAGGAAATCCTCGGCGGCCTGGGGATATCGACTACCGCGGCCAATTTTCTCATGCTTTTGCTGGACAAAAACAGGCTGGACCAGCTTCCCTTCATCCTGGCCTGCTACCAGGTCTTCGCCGATGACCTGTCCGGCATTGTGCGCGGGACGGTGAGCTCCGCATTGCCGCTTGCCGACGCGCAGGTTAATGAAATACGCGCAGCCCTGGAAAAAAACCTGGGGAAAAAGGTGCTGCTCCAGGTGGATTATGATCCGTCGCTTATCGGCGGAGTGGTCACCAAAATCGGTGACAGGATATTTGACGGCAGTATCAAAACCCAGTTAGAAAGAATTCAAGATATATTACAGAAGGGGTGATGAGATCCTATGGAAATCAGAGCGGCAGAAATCAGCGAGATAATCAAGAAACAGATCAAGGACTACGGCAAAGAGGTTGAGGTCAGCGAAACAGGCATCATAATCTCGGTCGGCGACGGCATCGCGCGTATTCACGGGCTTGAAAAGGCCATGGCGGGCGAGCTTCTGGAGTTCCCCGGCGGCGTTTCCGGCATGGTCCTCAACCTGGAGGAAGACAATGTCGGCGCGGCCATCCTCGGCGAAAACCATGAAGTGATCAAGGAAGGCGCCATTGTCAAGAGAACCGGCAGGATCGTCGAGGTTCCGGTAGGTGACGCTTTGATAGGACGCGTCGTGAACGGCATCGGGCAACCAATCGACGGCAAGGGGCCGATTGACAGCAAGGAATTCCGCAAGGTCGAAGTCAAGGCCCCCGGCATCGTCAAGCGCAAATCCGTGCACCAGCCGATGCAGACCGGCCTCAAGGCGATCGACTCCATGGTCCCGATCGGCCGCGGACAGCGCGAGCTCATCATCGGCGACAGGCAGACCGGCAAGACCGCGGTTGCCATCGATACCATAATCAACCAGAAGGGCGGCGACCTCATCTGTATTTATGTCGCCATCGGCCAGAAACGCTCGACGGTTGCCCAGGTTGTCAGCAAGCTGCAGGAATACGGCGCAATGGATTATACGATCGTCGTCTCGGCGAGCGCCTCCGAACCGGCTCCCCTACAGTTCATCGCGCCCTACAGCGGCGTTACCATCGGTGAGCATTTCCGCGATAACGGCAAACACGCACTGATTATCTATGACGACTTGTCGAAACAGGCCGTCGCGTACCGTCAGCTCTCGCTTCTCCTTCGTCGTCCCCCCGGACGCGAAGCTTACCCCGGCGACGTTTTCTACCTTCACAGCCGTCTCCTGGAACGCGCGGCGAAGCTTTCCGACGAGTGCGGAGCGGGCTCCCTCACCGCTCTTCCGGTTATCGAGACCCAGGCGGGCGACGTATCCGCCTATATTCCGACTAACGTCATTTCCATTACGGACGGCCAGATATACCTGGAAAGCGACCTCTTCTACACCGGCGTGCGCCCCGCCATCAACGTCGGCCTTTCCGTTTCCCGCGTCGGCGGCGCCGCCCAGATCAAGGCCATGAAGCAGGTTGCCGGCACGCTCCGTCTCAACCTGGCCCAGTACCGCGAAATGGCGGCCTTCGCCCAGTTCGGTTCCGACCTGGACAAGGCCACCCAGATGCAGCTGGCCCGCGGCGAAAGGCTGGTGGAAATCCTCAAACAGCCGCAGTACAAGCCGATTCCCAATGAAAAACAGGTTCTGATCATATTTGCCGCCAACAACGGCTACGTGGACGATTATCCGGTATCGGCGCTGTCCAAGTACGAAGCGGGGCTTTACAGCTTCTTCGATAACAGAAAGCCCGATATTTTGAAAGACCTGCGCGAGAAAAAGTCCATCGATGATGCGCTTCGGGGCAGAATTGCTGCCGCGCTCGATGAATTCAAGAAAGAGTTCGCAGCTTAATTCAAGGAAGGTAATCCCCACATGGCAAGCCTCAAGAGCATAAAGAAACGGATCGGCACCGTAAAAAATTCGCGTCAGATTACCAAGGCCATGAAAATGGTCGCGGCGGCAAAACTGCGCCGGGCGCAGGAAAATGTCATCGCGGCGCGCCCTTATGCCAGGAAGCTCGCGTCGGTTATGCAAAATCTGGCAACAAGCGGCGGTGCGGGCGGACATCCGCTTCTCCAGAAAGATAACTCCAAAAAAGCCCTGCTGATGGTCATAACTTCAGACAGGGGCTTGTGCGGCAGCTTCAATGCAAATATCTGCAAATCCGCGGAGCGCTTCATCAAGGAAAGATCCGCCGATTATGAAGAGCTTACGGTTATGACCATAGGCAGAAAAGGCAACGAGTACCTGAAGAACCGGGCGACAATCCGGAAAAATTACCAGAACATACTCTCGAACCTCAATTACCAGACTGCCGCGCTTATTGCCCAGGAAGTGATCGAGGGTTTTCTGGCCGGTGAATACGGCGAGGTGCATCTGCTTTACAACTCTTTCAGGAGCGTGATGTCCCAGGATATCACCTTCGTCCGGCTGCTGCCGATAGCCCAGCCGGAAGGGGAGGAAGAACAGTTCCGCCCCGAGGCCATTTACGAGCCGGGGAAAGAGGAACTCCTTGCGGAGCTTCTCCCCAAGCACATAGAAGTCCAGATATTCCATGCGCTGCTTGAATCCATCGCCGCGGAACACGGCGCGAGGATGACCGCCATGGACAGCGCGACAAAGAATGCGTCGGAGATGATCGACAAGCTGACCCTGCAGTACAACAGGGCCCGCCAGGCCGCCATCACGAAGGAACTTCTCGAAATCATAGCCGGCGCTGAATCAATAAAAGGATAAGAAACACCCGATTTAGAATCGAGAAAATAGATAAAGGGCCGCCAGTCGGGCCGCAGGAGGAAAAATCCACATGAGTCAGAATGCAGGGAAAATATCTCAGGTCATAGGGGCAGTCATTGACGTCGAGTTCGAGCCCGGAAAGCTGCCCGCGATTTACAATGCGCTGCGGGTCACCAACCCGGCCATCGACGATCGGGAATACAATCTGGTCCTTGAAGTGGCGCAGCACCTCGGGGAAAGCACGGTAAGAACCATAGCCATGGATTCGACCGACGGCCTGGTACGCGGCCAGACGGTAATCGACACCGGCAAACAGATTACCATGCCGGTCGGACGCAAAACCCTCGGCAGGATCGTTAACGTAATCGGCGAGCCGGTGGACGAGATGGGTCCGATTAACGCCGAAAAAGAATACGAGATTCACCGGGAAGCTCCGGCTTTCATACAGCAATCCACGAAAGTCGAATCTTTTACCACCGGCATCAAGGTTATCGACCTGCTGGCCCCGTACGTGAGGGGCGGCAAGATAGGCCTGTTCGGCGGCGCCGGCGTCGGCAAGACAGTTGTCATCATGGAGCTGATCAACAATATCGCCAAGCAGCACGGCGGCTATTCCGTTTTTGCGGGCGTGGGCGAGAGGACCCGCGAAGGCAACGACCTGTGGAACGAAATGAAGGAGTCCGGCGTTCTGGACAAGGCGGCCCTTGTCTACGGCCAGATGAACGAGCCTCCCGGAGCGCGCTCCAGGGTTGCTCTCTCGGCCCTGTCGGTCGCCGAGTATTTCCGTGACGAAGAAGAGCAGAACGTTCTTCTCTTCATAGATAACATCTTCCGTTTCACCCAGGCGGGCTCCGAGGTTTCCGCGCTGCTGGGACGCATCCCCTCCGCGGTCGGTTACCAGCCGACGCTGTCAACGGAAATGGGTGAACTCCAGGAGAGGATCACATCGACCACCAAGGGTTCCATTACTTCTGTCCAGGCGATTTACGTCCCCGCCGACGACCTTACCGACCCCGCTCCGGCAACGGCATTTGCCCACCTGGATGCGACAACGGTTCTTTCCAGGCAGATCGCCGAGCTCGGTATTTACCCGGCAGTCGACCCGCTCGATTCAACATCGAGGATCCTTGATCCCCAGATTATCGGTGAAGAGCATTACAAAATCGCGCGTGAAGTCCAGTTCGTGCTTCAGCGTTATAAAGATCTCCAGGATATTATTGCAATTCTCGGCATGGACGAGCTTTCCGAGGAAGACAAGCTTGTTGTTGCCCGCGCCAGGAAGATACAGAGATTCCTGTCCCAGCCGTTCCACGTGGCGGAGCAGTTTACCGGTACGCCGGGCAAATACGTGGAATTGAAGGATACAATAAAAGGCTTCCAGGAAATAGTCTCCGGCATGCATGATGATATCCCGGAACAGGCCTTCTACATGGTGGGTACCATCGGTGAGGTCTTGGAAAAAGCCAAGAAGCTTGCCGCGGCCTAGTGCTCCGGCAGGATGTAATTGAATGATTCTGTAAAGGATGACAACGATGGCGGATAAGCTAAAAGTCGAACTTATGACACCATACAAAAAGGTCCTGTCGGAAGAGGTCGACATGGTGACGGCTACCGGCACCATGGGCGAATTCGGTCTTCTTCCGGGCCATGCGCCCTATCTGACCTCCCTGAAAATAGGCGAGTTATCATACACGAAGGACGGCTCCACCTTTTTTCTTGCCCTTAACTGGGGCTACCTGGAGGTGGAAAACGACGAGGTCACCATTCTCGTGGAAACCGCCGAAAGGGCGGACGAGATAGACCTTGAAAGGGCGAAGGTTGCCCTCGGGCGCGCGGAAGAGGCGCTGAAGGTCATTTCGCGCGAAGACAAGGAATTCGCCATTCAACAGTCAGCGATTGAAAGAGCGTTGATTAGGATCCAGGTTGCGGGCAGATCAGCCAGATAAAAAAAAGAATAAAACGCAAAAAAGAGCGGGCTTGCCGCTCTTTTTT
>DASRZQ010000104.1:0-9131 GCA_035686205.1 Geobacteraceae bacterium | reverse complement strand
CAAGCTTGAAGCGGCGAAGAAAGAGGCCGAAGCGCAGGTGACCCTTGCCGAGGCATCGTCGAAGGCCATCGAGAATATCGCCCGCGCGGTGGGAGACAAGGAACTGCCGGCCATGTTCCTGCTCGGCGACAGGTATGTGGGTGCCATGCAGAAACTGGCCTCTGCCGAGAATACCAAGACTTACATTCTTCCCGCGGATCTGCTGAGCGCGGTTAAGGGGATATTGCATCGCTAATTGCCTGGAAATCAGGGAACGAATCGATTTCAGTCGGAAAGGCCGTTGCCTGCAAGAGGCAGCGGCCTTTTTTTTATTTTTTGGTTTGTCCCAAAATGCTCATTTCATGGACTTTTTGAATTCGCGGCAGGAAAATCCTCTTTGACTAAATTCATGAACGGAAGTATATTTCTACTGACCACAAAAAACAGAAAAAAGCCTAAATGGAATGTTTGTCGCTGAATGCTCAACACATTAAGTTAATGCTGTGGCTCCGCATCACACAAGCTTAATGAGTTGGCCGTGAACCAGAATAACTGAATTAGAAATAGACCGGAATGGCGGCTATCCCGAAGTTTCCAACTGGACGATGCACCATGCTTTAAGCGTAGAATAGCAAGCAGGCAGGCCATAAGCCGCAAGGTTGAAAGGATTGAGCCCCGCGGAGAAATTCGTGACAGATCTATTTCTCTCTCATTTGTAACAAAAAGATATGTCCCGGATTTCCGCGCAGGTAAATTTTTATGCAGACAAGCCAGCATTTTTCAGTCGCCCCCTGGACTAGAACCCTCAAACTGGTCTCATTGTTGGGCACAACAGTTATTATCGTCGGCGGGGCCGTGGCCTACCGAAAGATAAGCGTGTTTTCAGGATTCCCCCTCATTTTAGGATACGGGGTCGTTTCCATATTAGCCGCGATCCCGATTGTCAGCCTGCTGTTCACGGTCACGGGCTATTTGGTGGAGGGGAACGTTCTCCATGTCGAACGCCTTTTATGGTCCACCACCATCTCTCTGGAGGGCCTCAGCAAAGTTTGGCAGGAACCCTCCGTCTGCAAAGGTTCAATACGAATATTCGGAAACGGCGGACTATATTCCTTTACTGGAGTTTATCAGAACAAGACGCTGGGGAGATACCGTCTCTTCGCCACCGACCTTACAAAGTCAACGGTTCTTGTATTACCTCGGCGAACGGTAGTTGTAACACCATTAACGCCCCAGGTCTTTATTGACTATATGCGGCGCCGATTCCCTTCGATTGAATAAAACTGGTAAGTGCAATGGAGACACCGGATAAGGGAGAAAAGAACGTAGGGACGGGGGACGTACCTCATTTATTGAAATCAAATAAGTTAAATACCTGAAAAATCATGCCAAGATTACAATGACTTGCATGCCAGGCCCGCTGCAACACATCATCGTGCGCGGCATTGAAAGGGGGGAAATAAAGGGACAGGCACCTAGTTGAGAAAGAAACGGCAATACAGGTGGAAGAGAGTAATTAGTGCCTATCCGATCCTTTATTCCCTTTACTGAAGTATTCCGCCCGAGCGCTCAATGCCATTGCGCCAATTCCAGGGTAACGCCCTCCGGACCATAAAAATAGATCAGTTTTCGACTATGGAAGTCCATGATTTCGTTCCTGAACTCGACGCCGGCGGCCTTGAGTCTTTCCACCTCTGCTTCTATATCGTTCACGACGAAGCAGACATGGTTATATCCGAGTTTGTTGAGATCGCCGACATGGGGATCGGGTATGGGTTCGGGATGATTGTATTTCACGAGCTGCACTTCCTGGCGCACGGGTGAGTCGGCAAGAACGAGCGTTACATGCCGGGCTTCAAGCTCCTTGATCCCCATGTAGCGTTCCAGTATCTCGCCGGAAATATTGACGTCCAGATCAACCCGAAAACCCAAAAGTCCGAAGAACCGTATGGCTTCTTCCATATCCCGGACCACAATTGTGGCGTGATCAAATCTTTTTATCATTTCTCGCGAGCCTCCTTGTTTTCTTAACACGACCAATCGCTCGACATTGTCCCCTTGCTCGAATTCCGACATGCGGGAGGGCTGGGTGCCTCGCAAATCGTC
Source organism: Geobacteraceae bacterium (assembly GCA_035686205.1). GTDB lineage: Bacteria > Desulfobacterota > Desulfuromonadia > Geobacterales > Geobacteraceae > CAIWTU01. The sequence goes on along the minus strand of DASRZQ010000104.1, from coordinate 7,046 downwards.
GGGAAGGCTATGGGGTCAGGGGAAGGCTATGATTATCAGGCCTTGATAACTTGAATCAACTGATTTATATTCAAATTGTCAACGCCTGACCCCATGGTCTCCCAAAAAAATTTAACTACGAAAATATTGAAATATCATTATTTGATCCGGGCGAAACAAAACCAACGGAGGAAATGCATGAAAGCATTTACCGCGTTTCTCGTGATTTTCATGACATTCGCCGGCGTTGCCGTCGCGGCGCCGCCCGCCGATGCATCGGGCAAACACGGCTTAAGGGTCGCGGGCTTTCTTGCCGACAGCGATCTTCCCGATAGTATAGCCCTGCTCGGAGCCCCGCCCGCGGACGGTTCGGCGGCGGCTGCTGCCGACGAAGAAGCGTACCGGGCTACGCGCGCGCTGCGGGGATCACCACGCTGGGCACTGGCCGCCAGGGACTCGAACCTCGACTTTCCGGAAGCCGCGCAGGTGTTTTCCTGCGCGTTGAACGCGCCGATCACGCAAAAAGAAACACCCCACCTGTATGACCTGTTGCACCGCACCCTGGCCGATGCGTCACGGGCTACGATAAAGGCAAAGGACTACTATCATCGTGTCCGCCCCTTCGTCGTCAACAGGGAGGGTTCCTGCACGCCTTCCTTCGATACGAAAATTAGTAAAAACGGTTCCTACCCGTCCGCGCACTCCACGGTCGGCTGGGTATGGGCCCTGATTCTCGCGGAAATAGCCCCTGACCGCATGAATGCCATACTTGCCCGTGGTGAGGCCTTTGGCCGGAGCCGGGTCATATGCGGTGTTCACTGGCAAAGCGACGTCGCCGCCGGCCGCATTCTCGGCGCCGGCCTGGTGGCCAGGTTGCACGCCGACCCTTCCTTTCACGCCGAGCTTGAGGCCGCCAGGAAAGAGCTGGCCGCCGTGCGCGCCAGGAATCTGAAACCATTGTGCGACTGCACCCGGGAATCGGAGACACTGAAGCTCGGGAAGCTACGTGTTCCATGACACGCTTGATGCGCTGTTTGACAATTTTACCAAATTGCATTCACTTCATTGTCATTTCGAGCTCCAACGAGAAATCTTGAACGTGTTTGTCAAAGATGTCTCTCTTTGTTCGACATGACTTGATTTAAGATTGTTTGATTGCAACTTGGTTTTAGTTGAAAAAAGAAACCCGGCAGTTTGATGTGCCGGGTTTCGTGCCCACTCATTTCGAACCGGTCGTTTTCCCCAGTTCCAGCTTGTTGGTAACGTTATCCTTCATCCAGTGCGCATCCCACCATTCGATCGGGTTGACCGCCTGCCCGGAGATATTCACTTCAAAGTGCAGATGGTCACCGCCGGCCATTCCGGTGGCTCCGGTAATGCCGATAATCTGTCCCTTTTCCACGTTGTCGCCCGCCTTGACGTTTATCCGGCTAAGATGCCCGTAGAGGGACTGCAGCCCCAGACCGTGGTCGATTATGATGCCGTTGCCATAGATTCCCAGAGCGCCGGCAAAAACGACCTTGCCGCGGTTGGCTGCCGGCACGTCGGCATGGGCCAGCGAGGCCAGATCGAACCCGAGATGCGTCTGCCGGTCGACTTCCTTGCCCTGGTATATGTAGTCGCGGGCCTGTGCATAGCCGCCGAGCGGGGCAGCGTTCGGCATGCGCAGGAAAGGTCCCTGCCAGAGCGGCACAGGTGAAGTCTTCCTGCCAATGTCAAAGATCAGCTTGCGGTCCTGTTGCCGCTCGTCCCTGTTGGCCTTGAGGAAGATTTCCAGGGGAGTCTTCGCCTGCGGGAACTTGTCCCGGAACTCGTCGGCAATCTTTCCCAGGAAGGCATCGGTCAGTTCGATCCGGTCGGTTGAAAAGGTCTTGGCGGTCAGGTGATAGGTGATGCCAGTCAGCCGCTCGTTGCCTGCGCGGTCGACAGCTATAACCTTGGGTACAAACCTGGCGGGGTCCATATCATAGGGAAACGGGAACAGGCATGCGTAGAAATTCCCCGCCTGCCGGTAGCCCGGATAAAACTGGTCGGCGATTACAACCCCTGTTTTTTCGACCTCTTTGGAAACGGTGTAGACGACAAGTCCGGCGCCTCCCTGTATGATATTATGGGCAATGCTCAATATTTCCACTGACGGCGGTTTGTTCTCCAGGGTAAAGGAATGGACCTGGGTTGTGGTCCTGTTGGCGCCGAAACGAGGGGCGGAGCTTGTCGCATTTACCTGCAGGGTGAACGCGCCTTCCTTCAGTCCGGCCGGGGCCAGTTTGAAGTTTTCCGCCGCCTGGCGGCTGCCGGGGGGATAGCTTTTCGCCAGGATATTGACCGTCCTGTCAGCCTGGGTGACGGTAACGCTCAACTTTTTCAGGATTCCGCCCTGTCCGTCCAGCTTCATGGCAAATTCCCGCCCGGCTCCTGTCAATCCTGTATCAGGGCTTAATGTCACTTTCGGAGCGGGGGTCCCCAGGAAATAGAACAAACCCGCGCCGATTGCGGCGACAACCACGACAAACACAAACATTTTGGCATTTCTCATATAAGCCTCGCAAAATGTGAAAATTGAAAACACAGGATGCGCTTTTTCGAAGAAAATTGCGACAGATTTATTTTACCAGAAAGAATGAGACTGGCTGAAAAATAAAGGAGGGAATCCCGGCGCTTGCGACCCGGGTTAGAGAATCCGGGCAAAAAGGGAATTGTAATCTCGATTTGGTAAATTTTTTGTTCTTCAAAGCTGGATAATAAAAAAAGAATGCGCCTCCCGGCATGACAACGTCCTGATATGCATAAAAAGACCAATCTTTGAACAACAGGAGGCGCGCTGAATTATGTGAATCAGATTCTGCTCCTTCTGAATTTCAAGGCGAAGATTCCGGTCAGCCCGTTGGCCAGTAGTAAAATTGCCGAAGGCAATGGAACATTCGATACCTTGCCAACTTGATATACTTCAATTGAATATTCTCCCCCGTTGTCCGAGAAGTTCCCGTCAGATACTCCAAATGCCAGGTGACCGGCGTTATCCGGGACATTTACGACGAAGTGATAAGTATGGTTAATGCTGTCGTAGGGAATGGTTGAAGACGGGGAAAATGTTCCGACGCCTTCCAGAAAAGTGATGTAGTTGTCTATGTTACGCGCTTCACCGACATAAGGATAAAGCGGGGTGCCGTCCCAGCCGATATTAAGCTGGTAATACTGCGGGTCGGCCTGTTTTCCTTCATACCCGGGCCAGTCCAGTATATAGAAAGCATCATTATGATACCCCCCGGCGCTGCAGCCCGTCCCTGAAACGATGACCTCCACCAGTCCCCCGTAGGTATTTGCCGTGGAAGTGGATGGACTGGCAAAAGGAGCAGTGAGAAGATCGCTTGCGCCACTGCGGGTAAAATTGTCGGAAACCAATGTGGAGGCGGATGCAGCGGAGTACCACGACGAAATTACACTAACCAGAATCCCGAACCCGACGATAAGACAACGCCTTTTCATGATTAATTCTCCTTTCTTAATGGTTTGCTGCGGAGGTTGTTTCTGGTCTCGGCCTATAAACAAAATATGGTATGAACACGCCTGAAATTTCAGGATTCCCGCTTTTTACGGGAAAAAAGAATAAGCGATGATCCGCGTTTTGCGATTGCATCAACTCAACAATGATTATTTGAAAAATACCAGATTTTATAATGCTTTTCAATTAATATTCATAAATAAGATTGATGCCGGAGAAAACATTCCGGACAGCTTTTTATTGTGTATTGTGCTAATAACAACAGGTGTTCTGGTCTGTCCTCAAACGAAACATATTTTCCCCCGCCAATTTCACGAAGTCATTTTTCACACTTTTTTCATCTGCGCTTCAAACTCATTTCAATCTTCCCGTGTACAGTTGCCGCAAATTAATGCCACCGGCGTAAAGGCAACTTGAAGCTGAAAAGGAGAAAGAAAATGAGAAAGAAATGGCTGGTCCCCATCTGTCTGGCTGTTGTCGCGTTATTGCCGCCTTTCCCCGCCCGTGCCTCCGTCGAAAAGGCGGAAGACAAAACCCTTTCCCCATACTTCTTCGTCGAAAACGGCGACCCGTCCGTCGACAGGCTTCCCCTGAAGGAGACAAACGTTTCCGTCAGTATCAACGGCGTGATCGCCGGAGTTACCGTCACCCAGAAATATGTCAATGAAGGCAAACGCCCCATCAACGCCCGCTACATGTTTCCCGCCTCGACCAGGGCCGCTGTCAACGGAATGAAAATGACCGTCGGCAACAGGGTGGTGACGGCCCGGATCAGGGAGCGTGAAGCGGCCAAAGCCGAGTTTGTCAAGGCGAAGTCGGAAGGAAAAAGCGCATCGCTACTGGAAGAACAGCGCCCCAATGTATTTACCATGAACCTCGCCAACATTATGCCCAAAGACGAGGTCCGCATTGAGCTGAAGTATACTGAACTACTCGTTCCTACCGAAGGCACGTACGAATTCGTTTATCCCACTGTTGCCGGCCCGCGATATTCGAATCAGCCGGAGAGCGGCGCTCCCGCGACCGACATGTGGGTCAAGTCTCCGTATTTGAAAGAGGGAAAAACGCCGACCTCACGGTTTTCCATCGATCTCTCCCTTTCGGCCGGCATGCCGATCCGGGAGGTTACAAGCCCGTCCCACAAGGTCGACCTGGCGTGGAAAGACAAAACGGTGGCCGGCGTTTCACTCGACAAAGCGGATGCCTTCGGCGGCAACAGGGATTTCATTCTCAAATACCGTCTCGACGGCATTGAAATACAGAGCGGCCTGATGCTTTATAAAGGGGAAAAGGAGAACTTTTTTCTCCTCATGGTGCAGCCGCCGGAAAAGATCAAGGCGGCGCAGATACTGCCCCGCGAATACATTTTCATTCTCGATGTGTCCGGCTCGATGCACGGCTTTCCCCTTGATACGGCAAAGGTCCTGATCAAGGACCTGATCGGCGGGTTGCGGCCGAGCGACAAGTTCAACCTGGTGCTGTTTTCAGGGGCCTCGACGGTCATGGCGCCCACATCGGTACCGGCCACGGGAGACAATATCAACAGGGCTCTCAAACTGATAGATGCGCAGCAGGGAGGGGGAGGGACCGAGCTTGCGGCGGCCCTTCTGCAGGCACTGACGCTGCCGAAGGACGAGGGACGGTCACGAACGTCCATAATAATCACCGACGGGTACATCGACGCGGAGCGGGAGACCTTCTCCCTGATCGGAAAAAATCTGGACAATACCAATGTCTTTTCTTTCGGCATCGGTTCGAGCGTCAACCGCTATTTCATCGAAGGGCTGGCACGTGCGGGGCAGGGAGAGTCTTTCGTGGTGACGAAGCCCGGAGAGGCGGCGGATGCTGCGACCCGGTTCCGCGACTACGTGCAGTCTCCGCTGCTCACCGGTGTGGGCGTGAAATTCAGGGGGTTCGAAGTCTATGACGTGGAGCCTTCCGCGGTCCCAGACCTGTTTGCCCGCAGGCCGCTGGTCCTGTTCGGCAAGTGGCGCGGCAAGGCATCGGGAGAAATCGGGATTTCCGGAAAAACCGCGTCGGGAACATATGTAAGGACGTTCAAGGTCTCGGAAAACAGGCCCCTGGAAATGCACGCGCCCCTGAAATATCTCTGGGCCCGTTCCCGGATCGCAAGGCTGTCCGACAGCAATACCCGGGCGGACGATCCCGGCATCAGGAAGGAAGTTACGGAACTGGGCCTTGAGTACAGCCTGCTTACCCCCTATACGTCCTTCATCGCCGTCATCGAGGAAATCCGGAACCGCCAGGGCGCGTCTGACGTGGACCAGCCCCAGCCCATGCCCGCCGGCGTGTCGAACCTGGCCGTCGGAGAATATTCATCAGTGCCGGAGCCAGGCCTGACGGCCCTCCTGGCTTCCATGGCCACAGCACTTCTCGTCGTCAGCATCGCGGCGGCTTACCTGGTGACTCTCTGCGCCAATACCTTCAGGATTATCATTTCCATTTACCTTTACGGCGCTCCGATTTATGACGGATGGGTCACCCCGGAGCGGGTCCACTGCCTGGCGGGAACCGTCGTATATGTGACTTTCCTTATGTTAACCTTCTTCGCGGTGGAACTGTTCATGCGCCGGTGCAAGCGGCCGGGTACGCATGGACCGTTGGGGGTGAGGTCCGGAGCAACAGATTTTTCTTACCTGCACCGAACGCTGCCGGTTCCTTTCGCGTGGTACGCGCTGGTTACTGTTTTGGTCCCGCTGCTTAACGGGGCGGCCGGCAGGAGCGGTTCCCGGTTTGCCGAACACGCCGCCCTGGTAACGGCCGCAGGCCTGTTTATTTTTATTATCCCCGCATCGGTTGCGGCGATCCTGAAGAAAAGGGTTGACATATCAAATAAAACGAAAGAAAAGAGAGAAATGGCTTAAAAAAGATGATTAATTAGGCATTCAAATTCATGCGGGAGGGAAGCTTATCATTATGAAAGCGCGCATTATGATCGTCGATGACGAGCCCGCCATAGTTGATGCAATTCAATATGCCCTGGAAACGGAGGGTTTCGATACCATCTGCCTTTCCTCGGGAATGCCCGTCATTTCCAGACTCGCCGAAAACCCGCCCGACCTGGTCATCCTCGACATAGGGCTTCCCGACATCAGCGGATTCGAGCTGTGCGGAAGGATACGTCAGATGAGCCCGGTGCCGATTATTTTCCTGACGGCCCGCACCGACGAGATCGACCGGGTTGTTGGCCTCGAGACCGGCGGCGATGACTACATCACCAAGCCGTTCAGCCCGCGGGAGGTGTCGGCCAGGGTCAAGGCCGTGCTGAGGAGGACGGGCAAAAACAGCGACGGAAATTCTCCTCCCGGCACTTTCGCCGTAAACGAGTCGAAACGCCAGATATCTTATTACGGCCGGGATCTGGACCTTTCCCGCTATGAATACGAGATCCTCAAGACATTCATCAGGCGCCCCGGCCATGTCTTTTCGCGCGAACAGCTGATGCAGCTGGTCTGGGAACATCCCGAGTGCAGCCTGGACCGGACAATTGACGCCCATATCAAGAACATCAGGGCGAAAATGAGGAAGGTCCGGCCCGAAAAAG
>DASRZQ010000103.1:0-7449 GCA_035686205.1 Geobacteraceae bacterium | reverse complement strand
TCCGCAGCACCGCCGGTGCCGTGAATCTTCCCCTTGGACATTTTAAGAACTTTACTGATGTGCCGGGACATCAATTCGTCAAGATTCAGCGGAGCATCCATGCTGCTTGAATCTTGAGGATTCAGGGCTTCACTATTGCCTTCCGTGGCATTTACTTTCCCTGCCCCCGTTTCCCTTATAAAGGTGCCATCTGGACCATCTTCATCGCATTCGTGACCAGTAGTTTAAAGATAATTTAGATTTCTATCCGAAACCTGCGCTGCTCAATGCCAGTTCTCACTCTTCCAACCTCTGCGATTACCTGAAAGTAAATTATTTGGTAGAGAGGTTATAAATTACTAAATATTATAATTACTGTTACTAAATATTGGAATCCACATTTCTCATGATTCCAAATAGCCTAATATTATTGATAATTTTGTTTGGCATGGTTATGGCTTATATTTGCACAGGTTCGAAAATATTATTTGGTAAACCGTTATATAATCCAAGTTATTTTGATTGCAACGCGAACCAGGAGGACACAGATGCACAAGATAGGAATAAGCAATTTTCGCCTGCCGGACAGAAGGCCGAACAAGGAAAACAGGGGGATCTTGTTGCCTCAAGATTCATTGTCGACCTTAAGGTTCTTTGCTTCTCCGGAGGTAGTGAACATGACCCTCCGGGCGGTGGCTAGGGCTGAGCTTTATGACTGCTGGCACCCTCTCTGGAATGCATTTGCACACTGTTACGTGTCGATCCCGGACAGGCTGGATTCACTCTCCAGGATCTTTCCCGGCATCACAAGGGTAATTCACAACTCCGAGATCCTCGATGGGGACATCCTGGTAAGCGACTTTTATACCGGTCTCAATTACGGTTACCTGTCCGGCGATCTGGAACCGGTTCAAGTCAGAGTGCTTAAGGCGGATGGGGATACGGTCAGGGGGGAGGTGCTGCGGCCTGGGGACAAAGTGGGAGGTGAGATCGGCTTTTTCATGAACGAGATCTGGTACTTCATATCCCACAAGTTAGCCGTCCATAACGGTGGCAGAAGCATAAGGCATTGGAGTGCTCCCGGGGGTTCCCTTGGTATAGGGTAAAGCCATAAGTCAGGGGACAGGCATATCTCAACGGGAAATTCTTTGTTGACCATGATCCGCCAGGCAAAGACTAAATAATTGACATATCCATTTGAAACTAAAATATTTGGTATGTTTGTATCAATTTACGAAATACTTCAATTTAAATTGCTAAATATTATAACTCTTTTTATGTATGGGTTGTAAGTAGGCTATATCGCACATGTTTTGTTTTGGCATGGTTATGGCAAAATAACTTGAGAATGATTTTTGGGGAGTTAATGAGATGTCAAATTCCATTCAGACGATCGATCAGATGATTTCCAAAGCACAGGAAGCGGCGGAAATCATGAAAACATTCAATCAAGAAAAGGTGGATAGAATTACGGAAGCAATGATGAAGGCCGGCGTTGCCAACGAAAGAACGCTTGCCGAGATGGCCGTCGAAGAAACCGGCATCGGCAAGGTCGAAGACAAGGTCATCAAAAACCACCACGGAACCCAGGTTGTTTATGACTACATGAAACGCGAGAAGTCAGTCGGCATTATCGATGAAAAAGACGGAATCATTGAAATTGCCGAGCCGTTCGGTATCGTTGCCGCGGTAACGCCAACCACAAACCCGACATCCACTACGATGTTTAAGAGCCTTATCTCCCTCAAGGGCCGAAATGTGATTATCTTTGCATTTCACCCACGGGCACAGAAGTGCAGTGAGGCAGCCGCCCGGATCATGCAGGAGGCAGCCGTTGGGGCAGGCGCACCTGCCGACTGTATTCAGTGGATAAAGGAGCCTTCTGTTGAGGCGACGACAGCGCTAATGAAGCATCCCTGCGTGGCGATTGTCGTCGCAACAGGCGGCGGTGCAATGGTCAAGGCAGCATACAGTTCCGGCCATCCCGCTCTTGGTGTCGGCCCCGGGAATGTACCTGTCTACATTGAGAAGTCCGCCAATTTAAGTCTGGCTGTTGAGAGTGTCATTGCTTCCAAGACCTTCGATAACGGCACTATCTGTTCATCAGACCAGTCGGTCATATTTGACGACAAGGCAGTTGCCGACAAGGCACTGGCACTTTTCAAGGAACGGGGCGCCTATCTTTGCACCTCAAAAGAGAAGGCCATGCTTGAACACGTCATGTTCGACAAGGAAAAAGGCGTTCCCTCCATGAGGATCGTTGGCAAAACGCCGCAGTTTATTGCAAACCTTGCCGGGTTCGAGATCCCTGCAGACGCAAAACTCCTTATGGTGCCGCTGACCTCTGTTGGTCACGATGATTATATGAGCCATGAGAAGCTCTCACCGGTCCTGAGCTGGTTCGTGGCTGACAGCAAGGAAGAGGCCATATCAACCGCGGTCAAACAGTTGGATTTTGGCGGCGCCGGGCATTCGGCAGGCATCTTTACGTCAGACGAAGAGATTGCCAAAGAGTACGCCATGGCAGTGCCTGCTAACCGTGTTGTCTGGAACCAGCCTGCGGTGCACGGCACCATCGGCGCAATTCACAACACACTTGTTCCGTCCCTTACCTTGGGCTGTGGGGCACGGGGGGGCAACATCACGACAGAGAACGTAGGGTTCAAGAACCTTCTCAATATCAAGAGGTTGGCACGCAGGAGAATCCACGCATGTAATGGCAATAAAACCCCATAAATATTATCGGATGGATGGGAGAAAACCAAAAAAGGAGAAAAAAATGGGAGACAAAATCATTCGTATCAACATGACGACCCTCACAACCGAGGTTGAGGCGGTGCCCGCGGACTGGGCGGCTTTGGGAGGCCGCGCCCTGACATCGACCATCATCGCCAAGGAAGTACCGCCTACCTGCGATCCGCTCGGCAAGTACAACAAGCTGGTATTCGCGCCCGGTCTTCTGACCGCCACGGTCGCGGCCAATTCCGGTCGCCTCTCGGCAGGTTTTAAAAGCCCGCTGACCGGCGGCATCAAGGAGAGCAACGCAGGCGGAACCGCCGGGCAGAACCTTGAAAGGCTCGGCATCAAGGCAGTCATCATCGAGGGCCTGCCGAAGGAAGACAAGTGGTACAGCATCCATATCAACAAGGACGGCGCCACAGTCAAGGAAGACTCCGAATACGTCGGTATGGGCAATTATGAGCTGTTCAAGACAATCGGCGAGAAAATGGGCAAGAAAATCGGTGTCCTTGCGATCGGCCCCGCCGGTGAGTTCAGGATGGCGTCCGCGAACATATCGGTGAAAGACCCCGACGGAAACGTCCGCAGTCACGGACGCGGCGGCGGCGGTGCAATCATGGGTTCCAAGAAGGTCAAATATATTACCATTGATGATGCGGGCGGACCGGGCGTAACTCTTGCCGACCCGGAGAAATTCAAGGCTCAAGCCAGGATTTTCGCCAAGGGGCTTATTGATCATCCGGTCAGTGGCCAGGGGCTTCAAACATATGGCACAAACGTACTGATCAACATCCTCAACGAGGCCGGCGGACTGCCGACAAAAAACTTTCGCCAGGGGCGCTGTGATCATGCCGAAAAAATCAGCGGCGAGGCAATGTACGAAATTATCACCGCACGAAAGGGAAATCCGAGTCACGGTTGCCACGCAGGCTGCGTTATCAAGTGTTCCCAGATTTACAACGACGCTGAAGGCAACTACGTGACCTCCGGTTTTGAATACGAAACCGTATGGGGTCTCGGCGCCAACGGTCTGATCGAGAGCCTGGACGACATCGCAAAATGCGACTGGGTAATGGATGATATCGGTATCGACTCCATTGAGGGCGCCGTCATCATTGACGTTGCCATGGAAGCGGGCATTCTTCCGTGGGGTGACGGCAAAGAGGCACACAGACTGCTCAACGAGGAAATCCGCAAGGGAACCCCGCTGGGCCGCATCCTCGGCAACGGCGCCGGTTCCGTCGGTAAAGCTTATGGTTTGACCAGGGTTCCGGTGGTCAAAAACCAGGCTATCCCTGCCTATGATCCACGTGCGGTTAAAGGCATCGGCATCACTTATGCCACTTCCACCATGGGCGCCGATCATACCTCAGGCTATACCATTGCCACAAATATTCTGAAGTGCGGGGGATTCGTAGATCCGCTCTCAAAAGAAGGCCAGGTGGAACTTTCCAGAAATCTCCAGATAGCCACCGCGGCTATTGACAGCACCGGCCTCTGCATTTTCGTTGCCTTCCCGGTACTGGACATCCCCGAGTGCTTCACGGCGATCTATGAGATGATCAACGCACGCTACGGGACAAATCTTACCCCGGAAGGTGTTGCCGAGTTCGGAAAGTATGTTCTCAAGACCGAGCACGAATTCAACGTTGCCGCGGGTTTCACGAACAAGGACGACCGACTTCCCGAGTTCTTCGAAGAAGCGGTGCCTCCGCACAATGCGGTGTGGGACTTCAGCGACCAGGAAATCGATGCATTCTGGAACTTCTAGACGTTTCTCCCAGGAAACGCGTCCTCCATGCAGTAATTAAGCGTTTCCTTGCGCGGGCGCCCTTACCCTAGGGGCGCCCGCATTATAGACTAAGTGTCAGGTGGAACGGCCGGGTGAGACAATATCTCCGGACTGCTTGTCTGGTTGCAGTCCGAGTATGTGGGAAAGGACTCTAATGGAAGCACGCGTATCTGAATCATATGCACCTGTGTCGCGGAAGGGCTTCGGCCCATTACCTGTAAGTGTTGCGGTTAAAGATGAGAAGATGTCCAGCATGCTTAACCGAATCCGGGAAATGATCGATATTGGTAAACCCTTTATGCCCTTTGCTGCACTTCTCGGGCTTAGCGTCAAATGGGTCGGAGTTGGACAAGCCGATATCGAGTTGGAGATCAATGAACATCATCTCAACACCATGGGTACGGTCCACGGTGGGGTATTATGCTCCATCGCCGATACGGCCATGGGCGTAGCCTTTGCCACAATGCTGGAAGAAAACGAAACGCTGGCTACCCAGTCTCTGAGGATCGACTATCTGAAGCCCGTCTGGAAGGGAAAGTTGCTGGTAGTCAGTAAGGTCGTAAAAAAAGGTAAAATCACCGGTTTCGTGGAATGCGACATCCTGGACGAAAACAAGCAGCTCATTGCCCGCGCCGGCAGCACTTATATGTCACTGGCCGGCAACCAGGCAAAAAACCGAGCGCTCCTGATGTCGTGGCAACAGCCAGACGGTACCATGGAACCGATGAGCATTGCCGAGAAAGGAGGTGATGTGCAACTGTAAATTATATTTTTCGTCAGTAAGCTTATGGCAGCGCCAACGATTGCAGTGATTGTTGTTTAAGGGCTTAACCCGAAGAAAAAACGCTTTCTAACAAAACACTATGGAGGGTTGACAAATGGCTTTAGCAGATCAGAGTTACTATTTCTTTATTCCGACCGTTAGTATTCTTGGTGTTGGCTGTTCTAAAGAAGTTGGCGAGCAAGCCAAAGTCCTCGGCTTCAAAAAAGCATTGATCGTTACTGATGCAGGCCTTGCTAAGCTTGGAGTTGCTGATCAGATCGGCGGATACCTGAAGGAGGTTGGTGTTGACTATGTTGTATTTTCCGGAGCAGAGCCCAATCCTACCGACAAGAACGTTCGCGACGGCGTAAAAGTATGGAAAGACAACGGCATCGACGCGCTCATTTCGCTGGGCGGCGGTAGCTCCCATGACTGCGGTAAAGGCATCGGCCTCATGGTTTCCAACCCCGGCAAAGACATCCGTGACTTCGAAGGCCTCAACAAGTCCACCGAGAAATTCGTTCCTTATATTTCAATAAACACCACCGCTGGTACCGCCAGCGAAATGACCCGTTTCTGCATCATCACCAATACCGATACCCATGTTAAGATGGCTATCGTTGACTGGCGTGTAACTGCTCAGGTTTGTATCGTTGACCCGGTTCTCATGGTCGGCAAACCTCCGGCATTGACCGCTGCTACCGGTATGGACGCTCTGACCCATGCCGTTGAAGCATATGTTTCCACAATAGCTGAGCCTATCACCGACTGCTGCGCAATCAAGGCAATCGAACTGATCGCCAAGTCACTCAGCCGCGCTGTTGCTCTCGGTTCCGACCTCCAGGCCCGCGACGACATGGCTTGGGCTGAGTTCCTCGCCGGTATGGCATTCAACAACGCAAGCCTGGGCTACGTTCATGCCATGGCTCATCAGCTCGGGGGCTTCTACAACCTGCCGCACGGCGTTTGCAACGCCATTCTTCTTCCCGCGGTTGAGCAGTTCAACCTGATCGCGGCCCCCGAGCGCTTCGCCGACATCGCAAAAGCGATGGGCGTTAAGACTGAAGGCCTGTCAACTCTGGATGCCGCTCAGGCAGCCATTGACGCAATCAGGAAACTTTCCGCCAACATAGGCATTCCGCCGAACCTGACCGTCCTCGGCGTGAAAGAAGCCGACCTCAAGATCATGGCCGAAAACGCCAAGAAAGACGTTTGCCAGCTCACGAACCCGCGTGTCGCAAACCTTGATGACGTCATCGGCATCTACAAGGCGGCACTGTAATTCATCTGGTATCTGATCGCATGGGGGTGGCTTGCCACCCCCATTGACATTATTCTCAATCAACCTTGCCAATATCTTCAGGACGAATATCTAAATTGGTCTGACTTTTTGTTTTTCCGGCTTCCGACGGTATTGAACGCCAAGCTTGTCCATACGAGCCCTCAATGTGTTCGGCTCCAGACCGAGCAATTCCGCGGCGCCGCCGGGGCCGTGAATCTTCCCATTGGTCATCTTGAGAACTTTGCTGATGTGCTGGGACATCAATTCGTCAAGTTTCAGCGAAGCATTGATGCTGCTCGATTCTTGGAGATTAAGGGCTTCACTGTTGTCTTCCGTGGGAACCAGGGATTCGAATGACAGCTGCCCACCCCTGTGCCGTATCAGTTCCCTTTCCACGAGGTTCTGCAGTTCCCGGACGTTTCCGGGCCAGGCATAGCTCATGAGACGCTGCAGGGCGCCCGGCGCAATGGCAGGAGGATTTATAAGCCCCAGCTCCATGCTCTTCCGCGCGACGAAATGGCGGGTTAAGGCGGGAATGTCGTCCTTGCGTTGCCGTAGCGGCGGAATTATGATGGGAAAGACATTCAACCGGAACCAGAGATCCTCGCGGAACCGGTTTTCCGATACCATGCTTTCCAGGTTGCGGTGGGTGGCCGCTATCACCCGTATGTCCACGGGAATCGCTCTCGTGCCTCCGACTCGTTCGATCTCACGGTCCTGGAGAACGCGCAAAAGACGAACCTGGGCCTGAGGCGGCAGCTCGCCAATCTCGTCGAGAAAGATGGTCCCGCCGTCAGCCCGCTCGAACCGGCCGCGCTTTTCAGTCGCTGCCCCGGTAAACGCTCCCTTTTCATGCCCGAACAGTTCGCTGTCAATGAGGCTTTCCGGGATCGC
>DASRZQ010000102.1:0-12328 GCA_035686205.1 Geobacteraceae bacterium | reverse complement strand
GAACTCTTGAAGAGTGAAGCCGAGGGTTTTCGCCATCATTTCCAGGAATTTGCCCGTTCCCGCCGCACAGCGGTCATTCATTTCGAATTTCCGCACATTCCCGGCATCGTCGAGGCAAATGACCTTTGTGTCCTGGCCGCCAATGTCGATGACCGACCGGCAGCCGGGAAACACGGCCCTTGCCCCTCTGGCGAATGCCTTTATTTCGGTGACGGTTTCCACGTCGCCGTGCACCTCCAGGAGATGCCTCCCATAGCCGGTAGCGATGACCTGGTCGGCCCCGGTTTCGCTTATGAACCGGGTACAGCTCTCAAGGGGATTGAATGAAGTTTCCGCCGTGCGGGCAGAGACCAGCCTCCCCCCGGAAACCAGGGCGAACTTGATATTGCGCGAGCCGATGTCGATTCCGAGGATATTCAAGAAATCATCTCCAGAAAGGCCTGCACCCTGGTCTGCAGTTGGCCGGTGTCCTCCATGCCGTAATCGGTCTCGATGCGCAGGAACGGCGTACTGCCTGCCGCTTTTTCCACCTTGTAGGCTTCCATCATGTACGGCGTGCAGAACTGCAGCGAATAGTGGATGAGGCCGTCCGCCCCCAGCCTTGCGCGCAGCGCATTGATGTTGTCCGGCCGTTCGCTGTTCGGCGTGAAACAGGCGCAGTCTATCTCCATGTAACGGTCGGCCATGTTTTTCATCGCCTCTTCATCGGTGGCAAACGACTCGTCGAGAAGGCTGCGATGGTTTCTTTCCCCGACACAGGACTCCTCGCCGACCACGACTGCCCCGCTTCCCTCGATGATCGCGTGCAGCTTCCAGTTGGGAATGGCCATCGGGGAGCCGGAAACGAGTATTCGCGGGGCGCCCTTCACCGCGACGCCTGTTCCTTCCTTAACCCTTTCCTCCAGTTCGTCGCAAAGTCTGTTGGTCATTTCCGTGAATCGGACCGGGTCGTCATAAAAGGAAACCTGATTGACAAGGAGCGCATCGAGACCCGAAATGGGCGCCGGGTCCGCACCGCGCAATCTGCTCAGCCTCTGCAGCGCCCGGCGCTTGCCGTTTGCCAGCGCGGCCCCGCGCCTCATGTCGTCGACGGTTATTTTTCTTCCGGCAATCGATTCCATCTTCTCCCGGAAGCGGATCACCTCTCGGTGCCACAGATCTCTCCCGCTTTCGCTCTTCATATTGGGAATATCCATGACATAAACCTTTCCGGTTATCTGGTCGAAAATCTCATAGGCTTTTTTCTTGCCGTCGCAGGTCGTTTCTCCGACCAGCAGGTCCGTGAGTTCCACGTAGGGGCAGAGACCGGCGAGTTTGAAACCCATAAAAGCCTTGATCAGGGCGCATGTATTACGCGGGATAAACTTCTCCGCCTCTTCCGATCCGATTTCCGCCCCCGCGCAGAGGCCGATGTGTACCGCGTCGGCAGCCAGCACCAGTTCTTCCGGAACGAATACGCAGAAGGTCCCGACAACTTTTCTCCCGGACTCTTTTGCTTCATAAATCTCTTTTATTCTCAGTCCGTGAACCTCCGAGATCACAAAATCGAAATATTCCATCCCCTTCGGCCGGGACTTCTGTGAGAGATAAATATTTTTGTAGGCGTCCGAAAGGACACCCAGCAAACCCGCATGGTTTTCCAGGTTCAAGCCGATTTCGCGCCACATTTCCGTGTAGTCTGTCGTCATTTGTTCACCTCGAGATCGAATTTAAAATAGGTTTATATCTTTGACATGTTATTTTCAAATTGATAATTTGGATAAAACTTATGACTCCTATTCAAATCATCAATAGGTGACCCAATGAACCTGAAACAACTGGAAGTTTTCCTTGCCGTAGCCGAAACGAACAGCTTCAGCCGCGGAGCGGAAAAGACCTTTCTCACACAGTCCACGGTCAGCCAACACATCTCTGCGCTGGAAAACGAATTCGGCATGAAGCTCCTGGACAGGACCGGCAAGGGAACCTACCCGACGGAGGCGGGAAAGATCCTCATGGACCACGCCCGCCGCATTTTCGCGGGTATCGGCGAGGCACGCGGGGCCATGCGGCGCTACAGCGGGCTTGAGCAGTTTGTCCTCCGAATCGGCGGCAGCAATATACCCGGCAGTTATTTGATCCCGCGCTTTCTGCCGTTGTTCCTGAAAACATACGAAAACGCCGAAGTTCATCTCATTCAGAGCGACAGCAGGGAAATCCTGGCAAAATTGAAAAACGAAGAAATCGACCTGGCTTTTTCCGGCAGCCGTTTCAATGACGAAACGATCGTTTTCAGCCACTTGTGCAGCGACAATATCATTCTCGTCGTCCATCCGGACCACAAATGGAGCGAAAGAGACGAAATATCGGCCGGAGAGCTGAACGGTGAATCATTCATTTTCAGGGAGGAAGGTTCCGGCACGCAGGGCGCCGTCTGCGCCGCGCTGGCGGATGCCGGAATAGACCCGGCCGCATTGAAGGTCAGGGCGCGGCTCGGGAGCAACGAGGCCGTCAAGCAGGCCGTAAGCTGCGGCCTGGGGATAGCTTTTCTCTCGGAACTGTCAGTCGGAGAAGAATGCCTGAGAAGAGAGCTGTGCCCGGTAAAAATCACCGGATTTGCAATATCGAGAAAGTTCTACATGGCCTCCAGGAAAGGTAGGGAGTTATCTCCGGCAGCGAAAGTGTTTGCCGTAAAAATCAGCGAATGGCTGGATAACGGAAAAAAATAACCAAAGGAGTGAATTGCCTGACTGTATCATGTTCGCGACCTTCTCTCGGGACCGGCATACGGAGAGTTCCCCTGTCTCCTCACGGGATCCAGGCCTATGACCACCCAACCGTCCGACCTGCGAAACGCCTGGATCCTGTCTTTGGCAATCAGTCTTCCCAACAGGTAATCAGGAACATACTGAAACCCTTCGTCACCCTGAAAAAGAACCTGAATCCTCATGCCGACCTTCCTGTTCATGAAATGCCGGACACGTAATCATGCTGCCCGCGCCAGTGAACGCGCAGGCCTGTCCGGACTTGCCAAAGACAACAAGGAAACCCGTTTCGCCTTTCCTTCAAACAGGATTTCGGGGCTTCACGCCGTACCGGCAATCGTGAAAGTGTTAAAATCCATACAGGGCGAGAGCTATGTCTTAAACTTTATCAGCGCCTCCGGCCCGCGCCTGACGGACCCGATCCCCGTTTCCCCGGCGTCGCCTGTCCATTCATCGCTCGGTTCCAGAAAAGTGCAGCCACTGCGCTTCAGCTGCATCATGGGCCTGGAAATCGCCGCCCCTTCAGCAAGGCGGCCCGAAGCCATGTAAACCGCCACTCCCTGCGTTGTGGCAACAAGGGTTCCGGGGCCTATCAGCGGCAACCGCTCAAAATACCCCATTTCAGTCACTTCCTTCCTCTCTTAGGGCAAAATACCGATTCGTGCCGTCGTTTATCGGGACGACAGCCCGGCCTTCAAGTAAGCGCGCTCCTCCAGGAGCCGGATATTGCAGGCCAGGACCAATTCGCATCTTCCGTCGCGGTGTTCGATTATCGCCCTGTTGGTGCCTGCGTCATAATACCTTACAAATACTATTTCTCCTTCCGTAAGCCAAATAGCGTATCGCATTGGAATACCTCTCTACCGTTTTTCCGGCAATTCCTGATCCGTTGGCCATGGATGAAACGGATATATCTGTATACAGCAATAAGCATACCGACGCGATGGCCGTCCATGACCGGCTAACATGTTGTTTTAATTATTTTCGTCCGGACCGGAGTTTATCCTCCCATCCGGCGCCCCTGTAAAGTGTAAAGAGGATTTACACAAAACGGTCCACGCGATTCGGCGGCATGGTTTTTCCGGCCGGGATGTGCAATAATAACATCATGTAGGGGAGGTGTTGGTATGAGATGCGAATACGGTGATGGTTTGAAGGTCGATTATTCCGGTTCTCTGCGGATAACCAGGGGCAAGGAAATCTTCGGCCTTTCCATCAGGGAAAAAGCCTTGTCCGACGACTTCAGATATGAGCTGGACAGGGCTGTCCGCAACCAGAGCTGCGGTGAGTTGAGAAAAATTGCGCAGTCTATAGCCGACAACGTCGGCGGAAAGGTCTGCGGCAAGGTTTGCATAAAGGAATGACAGAGATCATTTTCACGCGGGAATTAAAAGCCGCTTCCGCCCTTCGGGAGCGGCTTTTTCTATAAACTTGCGGATAAACCCTCGCCGGTTAAATACTGTTCGAACTGCTTCTTGTCCTGGGCGCACCGGTGGGCCTCTTCCGGCAGGATCTTCTTCGTTTTCAGCAGGTCCATGATGTGCTGGTCCATGAGCTGCATTCCGTCCTTCCTTGCAGTCTGGATGATCGACGGGATCTGGAACGTCTTTCCTTCGCGGATCAGGTTCGCGACGGCCGGGGTTCCGACCAGGATCTCGAAGGCTGCGACCCTGCCCTTCCCTTCCGCGGTTTTCAGCAGCTGCTGGCAGACAACCCCCCTGATGGACTCGGACAGCATGGTGCGGACCTGCTCCTGACTGTCCTTGGGGAAGGCGTCGATAATACGGTCGACCGTCTTCCCCGCCGAATTCGTGTGCAAAGTGCCAAACACCAGGTGTCCCGTCTCCGCCGCCGTCATGGCAAGGCTGATGGTCTCCAGATCGCGCATCTCGCCCACCAGGATCACGTCCGGGTCCTCGCGCAGTGCGGCGCGAAGCGCGCTGCTGAAGCTCTCCGAATGCTCGCCGATCTGCCGCTGGTTCAGAAGGGACAGCTTGTTATCGTGAATAAATTCCAGCGGGTCTTCAAGGGTAAGGATATGTTCCTTGCGGGTTGAATTGATAATGTCGATCATGGCCGCAAGGGTGGTGGACTTTCCCGAGCCCGTCGGCCCCGTGACCAGCACCAGCCCCTTTTTCAGCAGGGTCATCCTGCGCACGCCCTCGGGCAGGTTGAGGTCATCGGCCGACAGGATTTTGCTCGGGATCATGCGGAAGACGGCGGCCGCGCCTTTGTGCTGCATCAGTATATTGCCGCGGAACCTGGCCAGTTCCGGGATCGAATAGGCAAAGTCCAGGTCCTTTTTCGTCTCGAAGACCTCTCTCTGGTGTTCGCTGAGTATTTCGAACAGAAGCATTTTTATCTCGTCATGGGACAGGGGCTTGAAATTGAGCTTTACCATCTCGCCGTGGAGTCTGAAGATGGGCGGGCATCCGCTGGACAGATGGAGGTCTGACGCCCCCTGCTCCTTCATCATTTTAAAAAGCGCGTCGATTCTTGCCATTGTAACTCTCCGTGAGCATTGATTTCGTCAGGACTGTCCTGCCGTACTGCACGAGTCTGTACGCGCCGGGTCCGTGAGCTTGCTGCCATAACCTTTGCCAACAATGTATTCCAGAACTTCCCCCACGGTCTCCGTGGAGGAAAGCACCTTTGCCGTCTCTCCGGTGATGGGAATAACATCAACCAGGAACTTGCGGCCGCTGATTCCCGTATACCCGCATGCAGGGCATCCCTGCGACGGGTCGAGGCCGGGCGTCCCTTGCGGGCCATTGTCGGATTCCGCCGGTTGTCCGGCGCCGGGCGTCCGCGCGCAGGCGGGACAGGGAGCCATCACGGCCCTGAAAACCACCAGGCCGCGGATTTGCGAAAAAAGTTCCCCGTTCCGCCGATGACTCATCAGGTATTCCAGCGCCTCCGCCGAATCGCGCAGGGGAACGCCGCACAGGACCAGCTTGCCGCGCCCGGCGGCAAGGGCGGCGATTGGCGGCGGATCACAGCAGCCGATATCTTCGAGGACGATCATGTCCGGCTCGTGTTCGAGAACGGCGGCCAGGGCCGACTCCAGTCCGTCCCGCGAATCCTTCCGGAACGAAATGCGCGGAAACCGCCTTATGCCGTTGCCCGTTCCGTCATCCAGTACCATGACGGTTTTATCCGATGTATCGTATTCGCCCAGAAACAGGTCAATAATGCCGGAACGCTCTTCCGCGGTTCCGGAGGCAAACAGAACGATGCCCTGTCCGGCCGAAACGATTTCCCGGACCGCACGCAATTTCTCTTCAGACAGTCCCATTTGGCCGAGATTGCCCGGAAACTCAATGGGAACATGTATTCTGAACGTTATGTAATCCCCGTCCGGCCCGTTCAGGATCAAGACCTGAAAGCGGACCTCTTCTCCCCTGAAGTTAAACCCGATGACACCTTTCGCCGAAACATCACCATGTCCCCTGACCTTGCCCCGTTCCCTGATCAGCGCCAGCAGGGCAGGGTAAAACTCTCCGGCCAGCCGTCCGATCTCCACGGTACTGCCGCGATGCCGTCCGACCACCGAAACGGAATCCGCCAAAGGCTGCAATGATATGCTTCTCAGTCCGTTTTCAAGGATATGCTGAAGCATGCAGTCAAGGAACGATCCTCCGCCGGTGTCCCTGTTGACGGCCTCCAGCATTTCCGGCCGGAAAACCCGGGATGAAAAACCGAATGTTTTCGCGGAATCGGCGGGGCCGTAGAATAAATCCAGCATGTCCTTCAACTCACTCATTATCGGAATGGACACCGTTACGCGGCAACCGGTAATCTGTTCCACGACGCCGATCGCCTCCCGGTTCAGCGGATCGGCAAGTGCGATGCTGATCTCATCCCCGGCCAGGAAAATGGGAATAAGGCTGTATTTTCTGGCGACGGATTCCGGCACCATTCCGACCGCGCATTTGTCTATCATCTCCGGATTGAGCCGCACGTAGGGAATATTCAACTGGCTGGAAAGGGCCCAGTCCACATCCTCCTGGGAAATCTTGCCCAGCCTGACCAGCGCCTCGCCGAAACGGCAGCCCGTTCTTTTCTGCTCCTCAAGCGCCGCCTCGATATCCGCCTCGGTAATCATCCCCGACCCGAGCAGAACCGAACCGATCGCCCCCGCTTTGACCAAAGTTTCCATGCGCACCTCCTGACGGTATCTTATCGGCGGATTCGACAAAAACTTCAAACAAATCTCCAAACTTTACTTTTATCGACCCCCTATGCTACCCTGCTTGAAATTGTTTACAAAATTCAAGGTCTCGTACCGTAGCGGCTCTCATCAAGGTTCTTCCCGGACCCGGGCCGCCGGTTTCGGTATGAAGCCACAGGAGACACCATGCAAAGAAAAGCTCTCGCCCTCCTTTCGGGAGGCCTCGACTCCACCCTGGCGGTAAAGGTAATGCTTGAACAGGGGATACAGGTCGAGGCGCTCAACTTCACCTCGCCATTCTGCACCTGCACCGGAAAAAACGCCGGCTGCAAATCCGAAGCGGTCAGGGTCGCCGAGGAGTTCGGCATACCCATCAAGGTAATGAACAAGGGTATCGAATACCTGGAACTGGTCAGGAAGCCCAGGCACGGTTACGGCAAGGGGCTGAACCCCTGCATCGACTGCAGGATATTCCTGCTTCGCAAGGCTAAGGAGTACATGGCCGAATGCGGCGCGGATTTCGTCATAACCGGCGAGGTGCTGGGGCAGCGCCCCATGAGCCAGCGCCGGGACACGCTCCGGCTCATCGAGCGGGAAAGCGGTCTGGAAGGCCTGCTGCTGCGCCCCCTCTCCGCCAGGCACTTCGCCCCGACAGTGCCCGAGCTTGAGGGATGGGTCGACAGGTCGAAGCTGCCCGCCATCCAGGGCCGCTCCCGCAAGGAACAGATGCAGATGGCCGAAGAGCTCGATGTCAGGAATTACCCGTGCCCGGCCGGCGGCTGCCTGCTCACGGAGCTTTCTTTCGTGTCGAAGATCAAGGACGTCTTCGACCATGCCGAAGAGCTTAAAATACGGGACTTCCAGATGCTGAAGGCCGGCCGTCACTTCCGCGTCGGAAAAGGGACGAAAGTCATCATAGGCCGCAATGAAGCCGACAACCAGGTTCTGGAGAAATTCCTCCAGCCCGGCGAGAGCGCCGTCCGCTGGGCCGAAGGCAGCGGGCCGATGGGTATCGTGACCGGCGAACAGGATGACTCCCTGCTGGAAATTGCCGGGAAAATACTGCTCCGTTACACCAAGGCCGAGCATGGCGGGCAGTGCCAGATAAAAGTGAACCGCGGGAATGAGGAAAAAAGGATGACCGTCAGGAATGAATTCGATGACGCGAAGATTGAAGAATACCGGGTCTGACGGGTATTTGGAAAAAAGACAGACAATTTAAAAGGGCAGCTCTTTCGGGGCTGCCCTTTTTTCTACCTGAATCCGTGACGCCTTCACGCCTTCGTCCGCGCGGAACGCCTCGGTTTTTTGCATTCCCGCGGGTTGAGACCGTCCGACGAAGTTCACCCGGTGTAACAGTATGAAACGGCGTCAGCGGCGTTTAAACCCCGGCATTCCGCTTGCCTTGGCGTTCAGACATCACGGTTCAGGTTCTACTGATCTCCCGGCTGGGGGTTTTCGGCAGCGGGTTCCCGGTTTTCAGGACTTTCCGGTCCCCCCGGAGGGGATGAAGGCTGGTTCTCATCGTTCAAACTTGTATTCTCCCCTGACTCGGGGGTTTCAGGCGTAAGAATAATTGCGCCAGACATATTGGTGAAGGCCTCCGCCTGGTGGATGCTCTCGTCGACCTTCCTCTGCATTCCGCTGATGTTGGGCTGCTCCGCGAGGGCAACGCGGTATTCCCCTTCCGACAGTATCCCTTTCTTTTTCAGCAGCCTCAGGATCATGTCCGAACGCTTAAGGACCCTGGACAGGTTCTTGTAGGGATTGTAGGCCTCGCGCGGACCCGGCAGCATCGCGGCCAGGAATGCGCATTCCCTGGGAGTGAGGGCCGACGCGGACTTGCCGAAATAATAGCGGGCGCCGTGCCCCACGCCGTAAACCATCGGGCCGAGTTCGACGACATTCAGGTAAAGCTCGATAATTCGCCCCTTGGTAAGTTCCTGCTCCATCCGCTTGGCCAGGACGACCTCCTTGACCTTGCGGGTAATGGTCTTCTCCCGGGAGAGGAACAGGTTCTTAGCCACCTGCTGGGTAATGGTGGAGGCCCCACGGGAAAAACTCTTCTTCTCCAGGTCATACTTGATGGCATTCTTGATCGCCTTGACGTCAATCCCCTCATGCTTGTAGAACCGGTCATCCTCTGCAAGGATCACCGCCCACTTCATCTCCGGCGGAATTTTCGGAGACGGGACCCAGTAACGGTTTTTCGGGCCCACCACAAAAGGGTGGAAGTCGCCCTTCCAGTCTTTGACCTTTATGGTCATGTTCATTTTGCGGTCTTTCAGGGTTTCAACCGGAGGGAGAGACATCAGGGAAATCGCAATGTATGCGACATAAGCGACGAGAATTGCCAGGATGAACAACAGGATTCTTTTAAGTTTCAAAACCTACCTCACATTAATTCGGGCGAAGGGCAAACGGCTAAAGGCAAAAGGAAAAAATCTCAAAGTTTCGGAACTATTGACTTCATCTCATTTCTACCGACGGGGAACGTCTTCCCAAATTTACGATAACTCTCAGGATTTCTCCCCGCGTTCGAAATGACGACACATAGCCCCTTTTGCCTTTAGCCCTTAGCCTTCAGCCCTGATTTTCGCCATCCGCGCTGCCATTTTTATCGCCGCGACCAGGCTGGCTTCGGAGGCGCGGCCCGTTCCGGCCAGGCCGTATGCCGTTCCGTGGTCCACCGAAGTGCGAATTATCGGGAGCCCCAGCGTTACGTTGACCCCGTCGTCGAAATGCAGGAGCTTCAACGGTATCAGCCCCTGGTCATGGTACATGCATATCACCGCGTCGTATTCGCCTCGTGCGGCAAAATGGAATAGCGTGTCGGCCGAAAGGGGCCCGATGGCATCGATACCCTCATCCCGTGCGGCTTCAACCGCGGGACCGATAACCGTCTTCTCTTCTTCGCCGAAAAGCCCGCCCTCGCCGCAATGGGGATTCAGGGCGAGGACCGCCAGTCGCGGATTTCGCTTGAAGTACCGGTCGAGATCCCGGTGCACGATCCTGATGGTGGCGAGGATCCTGTCAACGTTCAGCAGCCGCGGCACATCCGCCAGGGCCTCGTGGATAGTCACAAGGGCCACGCGCAGCCTGTCGCCCGCCAGCATCATGACGAACTCCTTCGCTCCTGTCAGCTCCGCCAGCAGTTCCGTATGACCGGGATATTTGCGGCCGGCGCGGTTGAGCGCCTCCTTGCTGATGGGCGCGGTAACCATGGCCGCGGCTTTCCCGTCAAGGCACAGCCGTGCTGCCTCCTCGATATAGCGGTACATGGCTTCACCCGCCAACGCGGAAGGATGGCCGAACTCCATGTCCACAACGGACAGTTCGGAGAGGGGCCTGAGATTTATGACATTTTCAGAAAACGCGGCCGATTCCGCATCGGCCGCGAGTTTTATTTCAAGTCCGGAACCGGTGACGGAAACGGCCCGCTTCATGGCCGCCGGATCGCCCACAACCAAAAGCCGGCACACCGCCGCAATATCCGGTCGCACCAGGGTCTTGGCGATTATCTCCGGCCCCACTCCCGAAGGATCACCCATTGTAATGGCAATGAGGGGTTTTCCCATTTTATTTTCTTTTCTCCCATATGCGCAACGGTAACCGTGAGACGTGAGATGTGAGACGCAAGATGTCTTACTTCCTGATTCTACCTTCTTGCGTCTCACGGAATCTGGTCTGCCCTTTGCCTCGCAACGCGCGGACTTACATATACCACCATGAAGAAACTTTTAACAGATAAAAGCTTATAGTCCCCGCGTCACATAAAAAGCAATCTGAGTAGTACTAATTTCCCGCTACAAATATTCCTCCCCCTTCAAGGGGGAGGCCAGGAGGGGGATGGGGTGCTTTGATGCCGAGAAACCCATCCCCACCCCGTCCCTCCCCTTGAAGGGGAGGGAGTTTTTGATGGCAGTGGAACATTGGTGATAATCAGAATCGGGTAGGAGGCGGGGTCACCCCCGCCGTCCTCCCACACCACCGTGCGTACGGTTCCGTACACGGCGATTCACGAAGTGTGTTGAAGTCGGTGGTACTGGTCCATTAGTGATACCAGCCCTAGTTTGTCGAAGTAGGATTTCGGAACAGCTTTGTGCCTATGCGCGGCCCCTGCATTCCACCAGGGGCCGCGGCCGTTTGTGGCCGACCGCCATGCAGTCGCTTCCGACAGTCCCCGCCGCATCAGTTTCTTTGCTCGCGGATAGGGGCGCTTCCACTGCTTCCAAAGAATACGCCGCAGTTTCCGCCTCACCCATCCATCCAGTTCATCGAAGATGCCTTTTACTTCCGAGTACCGAAAGTAGTTTATCCAACCCCTCAGTTTCGGGGCTGTCTCTTCGATGATAGTTTGGATGTTCTTCCCCCTGCCCCGTCGAAAGGTTGTCTTGAGGTTGGCCTTGAGCCTGTCGACCGCCTTCTTGGCCACGGTAAGCCGTGGTTCGCGGTGCCAGGTCATGCTGTAGCTCAGAAACGCCCTCTTCCACGGGCGGTCAACCGCGCTTTTGTCTTGGTTAACCGTGAGCTTGAGCCGCTCGGACAGGTACTGGCTGATTGAGGCCATGACCCGTTCCCCGCTCGTCCGTGTCGCCACGTAGATGTTGGCGTCGTCGGCGTAGCGGCAGAACTTATGCCCCCTTCCTTCCAGTTCCTTATCCAATTGGTCGAGGAGGATGTTGGACAACAGGGGCGACAGCGGCCCGCCTTGCGGCGTGCCTTCTACCCGTGCTGTGGTTAATCCTCCTTCGAGTATTCCTGCCTTGAGGTATCTGTCTGTGAGGGACAGCACCAGACGGTCTCCGACTCTGCGTTTCACCAGCGACATCAAGGTGTCGTGGTGGACGCGATCAAAGAATTGATGTCAACCACCCATCTAAGGCCGCTATCTACATGCTTCCGGGCTGCCTTGACTGCTTGATGGGCGCTCCTTCCGGGCCGAAACCCGTAGGAGCTTTCCGAGAAATCAGGGTCAAACAGCGGTCTCAGTACCTGATGCATTGCCTGCTGGATGAGACGGTCAAGGACGGTAGGGATCCCCAGCATCCGTGTGCCGCCTCCAGGTTTGGGAATTTCTACTTTCCGCACCGGTTGCGGGTGATACTTCCCCGCCATCAGTTCTTCTCTGATGCGCGGCCATTCCTCCTGCGGATAGCCCTTCAGGGCCGTTACCGGCATTTCATCCACGCCAGGCTTTCCCTTGTTGCTCACTACTCGTGAGTATGCCGCCTTCATGTTGCCGCGACTGACGATCTTCTCCATCAGTCCCGTTGCCGCTTCCGGATAGTCGAGCGCTTTCCTTCCCGTGACGTTTGCCGCACCTCCCCCGACCCATCGCGGTTTCCGACCGCGACCCTCCGGGCTGGCACCGGGTATCTCAACCCGGCCTTCTGCTGCTCCTGTCGTCATC
>DASRZQ010000101.1:0-31005 GCA_035686205.1 Geobacteraceae bacterium | reverse complement strand
TCCTTCGGTCTGCTTGAGGAGCTCTTCCAGCATGCAAAGGTCGTGACCCGAGACGAGGATCGCCTTGCCTGCTGTGGTTCCGAGCTGGACTTTGGTCGGTACGGGGTGACCGTAGTGTTCCACGTGCCCTTCGTTCAGAAGCCCCATCACCTTCAGGTTCAACTTCCCGCACTCCATGGAGAGGCCCACGTAATCCATAAGCCCGAGGGATTTGTCGGCAGTCGCGGCAAGGGCCTTGTGTAAGAAAGCGTTAACCTCTTCGTCGGATTTCCCGAGAACCTGGTTGTGATCGGCGTATGCCGCCATGCCCTTCAGGCCGTAGGTGAGGATTTCGATGGCGGAGCGGATGTCTTCGTTTTCATGGAGAGCCTTGATGCCGTACTGTTCGCCCTGCTTCACCAGGTCGTCGGCAGGTTTCCAGGCGGCGGGGCCGTCGGTGAATTCCGGAGCGAAGGCGCCGTTCTTTGACTTGAATGCAGTCTCGTAAAGTGCCTGGGCCTTCTCTTTTATCTCGCCGCAGGTATAAATGATTTTCCTGAGCAGCGCGGGGTCGAAATCCACGTTCGTTACCGTGGAAAAGAGCCCTTCGAGCATGAAGTGATCGATTGCCGGCTCCTTAGCCCCTAGTTCCCGGGCCTTGTCGGCATAGACGGCAATTCCCTTCAGCCCGTACAGCAGATTGTCTTGCAGGGCCGCCACTTCCGGGTTCTTGCCGCATACGCCCGTAACATCGCAACCGATGCCTTTTGCTGCCTGTTCACATTGATGACAAAACATAGATTTTCCCCCTTGCGGTTTTTATAGTTGGTTTGCTTTTGAAGACTCAGCATCTATGTATGTCACTCTAACCGGTTTGAGCCCGGGCGTCTTTGACATGCGTCAAGTTTTCCGCGAAAAAGGAGCCCCGGGGGAAAAGGTAAAAAAATGGGGAGCGGCCTTTTCGGCCGTCTCCCCGATCCGGGTTAATCATCCTGTGGTGGTGGGTCAGGAAATCGGTACTGTCCAGGATTTGCCTGTTGTTTCGGATTTCGGTATCAGCACTTCGAGTATGCCGTCCTTGTAACTCGCCTTTGCCTTTTCGTAATCGCATTCTCCGGGCAGGTTCACTATCCTTTTGAAGCCGCCGTATGTGAATTCATGCCGGTGATAGTCGCCGCGTTCTACCTTTTCGTCGGACTTCCTCTCGCCGGAAATGACGAGGGTGGATTTGTCGGAAAATTTCAGGCTTATGTCATTCTTTTTCAAGCCGGGAAGCTCGCATCTCACTACGATCTCATTTCCGCGTTCGTACAGATCGACGGCAGGATAAAAGATGGTTTCGCCTGCTGTTCCGAATTCCCTGAATATATCTTTAAACGGTGACCAGAACGGCCGCCGGAAGGATTCCTCCAGCATTCTCTCCATCGAACCGAGCGCGGACATTATGCTGCCGAATTCCGAAGTATAAGGTGTCAGGTCATGCCCGGTTTCGGACCTGGCCGCTCCTTCCCTGCTCACCGATCTGAGTTCCGAATGCCGTTTCATTACCTCTCGCCTCCTTATGGAAGTACTTCGTCTTTACCTCCATAGAAGTATTATAATTCATAGAAAATGAAAGTCAATATCAATAAAATTCGCAAATAAACCAAAAAAATCGTACCCTCCGGTAAAGGGTAAAAATGTTCTTTTTCCTTTTCCCATCGGATGAAAACTCTCACTAACTTTTGTCTTTAATGAAATTCCGCAGGGAGCGGTCGTAGGATCGTTCCCCCTTGGCACTGAAGAAACAGCCGGGAATCTCGCCTTTTTCCCGGTGATACATGACGCACTTGCAGCAGTTGCCCCGCTTGTCGCATGAAGTATAGGTGCAAGTGCAGCGGTCGGTTGTTTTGGAAGAAATACATTCCATTGGGTTGATGCTCCTTTCGTGATTTATACAAGAAGAAATGGGGTAACCTGTGGATTGACGAGTATCACGGAGATATTGTCGGGTCCGCCCCTGGAATTGGCTTCATCCACGAGGGCATCGGCCGCCTCGCACAGACCGGCGCCGCATGTCAGTATGATACCGGCGATTTCGCGGTCGTCAAGGATTTCCGTCAGGCCGTCGGAACACAGCATCATCAGATCTCCGGGCCTTAACGGGGGAGAATGGAATTCCGGCACCAGTTCCCTGGAAATCCCGACCGCCTGGGTAAGCAGATGTCTTGCCCCGGGTGGAATCTGTTCCATCGGGACATGCTCGTATTCCTTCAGCCATGCCGCCGCATTGTCGTCGGTCGTGATCTGTTCCAGTTTCCCGCTGCGAAACAGATAAACCCTGCTGTCGCCCACGTGGCAGATGAATACCGCGGATTTCGCGAACAAGGCGATTTCCAGGGTAGTACCCATTCCTTTCAGGTCCTTGACCTCCAGCGACTTCCTGAAAACCGCCGAATGGGCGGCGGCAACCGATTCCGCCAGAATCCTGAAGGTTTCGGCTGAGCCGATCTGCTCCAGGCGGGTTTTCAGATATTCATAAACCGTCCTTACCGCCAGGCTGCTTGCCACTTCGCCCCCGACGTGGCCTCCGAGGCCGTCGGCCAGAAGAAAAATCCCGTTTTCCTCGTCAACGAGGATACTGTCTTCGTTGTTATCCCTGATCCTGCCCGTATCTGTTTTCCAGGAAGATCTCATCTGGCGGAATATTCCCGGCGCGTTCTTCCCGCCGAAGGCGACGGATTGGTCACGGAAGTGCTTTCCTGCAGGTTCCCGTTTCAGCAAGAACGGCGAAACGTTTTTTCTTCAGCGTATACATCAGATTATCGAAGGGCCTGATGAACTTGTCCACGCCCTCGACTTCCAGTTGTCGCGTCACCTTGTCAAGGTCAATTCCCAACCCGTCAAGGCTCGTCAGTATTCTGCGGGATTCCCGGAGCCCTTCCCGCAGGCGGTGTGCCGGGTCGCCGTGTTCGCTGTATGCCTTGAGCGTCTTGAGCGGCATGGTGTTGATCGTGCCGGCCCCTATCAATGGCTCCACGTATTTGACATCGCTGTATGACGGGTTCTTGGTGCCGGTGCTGGCCCACAGGAGCCGCTGGTCGTGCGCACCCCGCGAAGCCAGGGCATCGAAGCGTTTCCCGGAAAAGACCTCCCGGTGTATTTCCGTGGCGATCTTGGCACAGGCAATGGCGACTTTCCCCTTCAGCGACTCCGCAAGCTCTGCGTCGCGCCCGCCCGCGTCGGTGATCTTTTCCAGCATGGGATCGACCAGCACATCGATGCGGCTGAGGAAGAAGCTGGCCACTGATGCAATGTGCTCCAGCGGTTTTCCGTTGCCGGACCGGTCTTCCAGGCCGGCAATGTACGCCTCGGCCACCAGCCGGTATCGCGGCAGGCCGAACAGCAGTGTTACGTTGATATTTATTCCTTCGGCGACAAGCTTCCGGATGGCCGGCAGCCCCTCCATGGTGGCCGGTACCTTTATCAGCACATTCGGGCGGTCCACGGCCTTCCAGAGCCGGCGGGCCTCGGCGATCGTGCCTTCGGTGTCGCGGGCCAGGCGGGGCGAGACTTCCAGGCTGACAAAGCCGTCCCTGCCGTCAAGCTTGCCATATACGGGGCGGAAGAGGTCGGCGGCCATTTGGATATCCTCGGCCGTGAGTTCTTCGTATATCTCTTCGTCGGTCTTCCCTGCAAGTGCCAGGGCGCGGATTTCCTCGTCATAGTCCGTCGATTCCGAGATGGCCTTGTCGAAAATGTCCGGGTTGGAGGTAAGTCCGCGAAGTCCGTCTTCTTCTATCATTTTGCGGAGCTCTCCGGATTGTATCATCGCCCTGCTGATAAAGTCCAACCAGACGCTCTGGCCCAGGGTTCCGAGTTCGCGTAAAGGATTTTCTTTCATCGGTATATCACCTCTTTTTTCTATTTTAACAGGAGGGGGTGATCATGGGGTAGAAATAAGTGAAGGGAGGGAACCAAAAAACTTGAGAGGGGATGCAATGACGTATCAATATTTCGACAGAAATGTTGTCATTTCGAACAAAGAGAGAAATCTTGCAGGTTTTGCCGCATGCACTAAGATCTCTCCCTCTGGTCGAGATGACATCAAATTTATGAGAACATGTACTAAGGCGACACGCTTTCGCATGAATGACGGATGTAATAATTTGAACGCAATTTCGCAGACTACTAGATTCTGTCTTCTGACTTCTGTCTTCTGACTTCTGGTTTCTGACTTCTGGTTTCTGGCTATCGGCTACTGTCTTCTGTTTTCCGGTTCCTCCGGATCCTCCCCGGCCAGAAGCCGCATGGCCATGATCGCGGCTCCGATCACACCGGCGTCATTGCCCAACTGGGAGGGAAGCACCTGCAGGGGGGCTCCGGCCACCGCCAGCGCCCGCCGGTGAACTTCTTCGTCAATGCGATCGACAAGCCAGGGCAAGCCCTCGATCACTCCTCCTCCCAGGATGAGGCGGCCCGGATTGAACGCGTTGACCAGGCCCACCGCCCCGGCCGCGAGCGCCCGTGCCGCCGTTTCCAGAATTCCGGCCGCCACGGGGTCGCCTTCGGCGGCAGCCTCGGAGACGATGCGGGTATTGATCCCTTCCGTGTGCCCGCCGGCTTTCCGCAGCATTGAAGCTCCGGCGACCGGATCGTTTTCAACGGATTCCCGCGCCCTCCGGGCTATGGCCCATCCGCCGGCCAGCGCTTCCATGCAGCCGCGGTTGCCGCAATTGCAGCGCGGGCCGTTCAGGTCGACGGTAATGTGGCCCAGTTCTCCGGCCGTGTTGCTGCATCCGGCCAGCATCCGGCCCCCGCTCACGATTCCGCCGCCGATGCCGGTGCCGACAAAAAGACAGACGATGTCGCCGCATCCCCGGCCCGCCCCGTAAAGCCACTCTCCCCAGGTGGCGGCGCGCACATCGTTGGTGACGAAGACGGGCATCCCGAGAGCGTCGCCTAGGACCCTGCCGATGGGCACTTCACGCCAGCCGAGATTGTTCGCGAAATGGACCGTCCCGGTCACCGGGTCCACCTGCCCGGCGACGCCGATGCCCAATGCGGCCGGCTTCGCGCCGGACCTGTTCCGCAGGTCCATTACAGTTTCGATAATCTCCGACTGGATGACGACCGGTCCTTCGCCGACCCTGGTTGCAAGTCTGCGGCGCATCAGGACGCTTCCCGTCGCGTCTACCAGGGCCACTTCGATTTTGGTCCCCCCGAGGTCGACGCCGACCGTCAAGGTATCTTCATATATCATCAGAGTGGTTCTCCCGGGTGTTTCGGCTGGGGTTCAGGGTCATGTCAATCGGCATCCGTCCGGCTGTTTTCGTTCAGCCGGGCTTCCAGATAATCCTTTAGCGCCACCGCGTTATTGTGTTCCTCGTCACGGGAGCTGTAAAGGAGGGTCACTTTCCCCCGCAGCGCCGCCTCCAGCAGCGGACGCAAGGCGTCGGGGTTTGCATCCAGCTCGGAAAAATAACGTTTCCTGAATTCGACCCATTTAGCCGGGTCGTGGGCGAACCAGCGCCGCAGGGCATCACCGGGCGCCGCGTCCCTGATCCATCCGTCCATAACAAGCGATTCCTTCTTCACGCCCCGGGGCCACAGACGCTCCACGAGAAAACGGCTTCCGTCTTCCGTTTCCGGCGGGGCGTAAATGCGCTTTGTGACGATCATTCCGGCAGCCTTCCCCTGAGGTCGTCGGCCCTGAACGGGCCGGGTTCGGCAATCAGGCGGCGGGCCGCATCGACCTGTTTCCAGATGTTCCACAGCAGCACGCCCCGGACGCGGCCCTCGCGGAGGTAATAAACGACCCCCTTCCGATAAGGCTCCATCCAGTCCGAAACGGTTTCCAGGCGCGAGTCGAGTTCTCCCACGGCTTCGTATCCCAGCTCGAACAGGTCGGAATAAAATGCGGGAAGGTAGTGGTACGGCTCGTTCATCCCGGCCATGTTCCTGCCCGCCTGCTTCCCCATGGCCTTGGCGTTGTCTTCGTGTTCCACGCGGATCCGGTCGCCGAGGGCGGGATTGAAGAAAGACGCCACGTCCCCCGCGGCATAGATGTCGGGCCGGCTGGTGCGCAGCAATTCATCGACGACGATCCCGTTGCCCACGTCGAGCCCCGCCGCGCGCGCGAGTTCCGTGTCCGGCTTGATGCCCAGTCCGGCCACGACGGCGTCGACCAGGATTTCGTCATTTTCACGGGTCTTTATGGAATAGAGGCTGTCCTTTTTACTTATCCCGGTTACCATTTCCCCGGCGATCAGGTTAATTCCCTTCCGGCGGTAATAATCGCTGGCAAATCGGGCGAGGTCATGGGGAAATATGCGGTCTCCCAGTTCCTTTTCGGGGAATATGATGACTACTTCCCTGCCGGTCATCGACAGTGCCGCGGCTATCTCGGTGCCGATAAATCCGCCGCCGATGACGGCAAAGCGATTTTTCGCCTCGGTCAGCGCCCGGAGATTGCGGTAATCGTCAAGGGTGCGGTAATAAATGATCCCCTCTTCGCCGAAGGGGAACTGCCGCGGCACGCCGCCGGTGGCCAGCAGGAGCTTCTCGTAGGTATATTCCGTTTTCCCGTCGTCGAAGACCCGCCTGCCGTTCGGCTCCAATACCTGTGCCGCCCGCCCGAGGTGAAGCACCACGCCGAGTTCCGAAGTTTTTCGCCAGATGATTTCGAGGGGTTTTCCCTTCCATAGTTTTTTCGTCAGGGGAGGGCGGTCGTAGGGCGGGTCGCTTTCGCGGCCGATCATGCCTATGGTCCCGTCCGGGTCCGCTTCCCTGATGCCGCGCGCCGCGGCGTCAGCCGTCATTCCGGCGCCGATTATCAGATATTTGTAATGCGGCATATTTGCCTCCTGTTGGACGCACTAGATTAGCAAGTACAATCCGTTCATAAATTCGATGACGTTTCAATATTTCGGCGGAAATGTTGTCATTTCGAACAAAGAGAGAAATCTTGATGGTTTTGTCGTATGCATTAAGATCTCCCTTTGGTCGAGATGACATCAAATTTATGAAATCATGTACAAAGTAATAGCGTACCACCAATGGACAAAAGTTCAATTTTCACCGGCCTTCGCATGGTTGCCCGGGTCCCCGGGAAGCTACGGTTTTTCACACCGGGCCGTTCTCCCGCTCCTTGATATCTTCGTAAGGCGCCACCTTCTTCCGATACAGCTCCATTTTGCAGCATTCCAGCGCTCCGATCATATCATTGAACCGCTGGTAATTGGGGTTCGGGTAAAGGGTGGAGAGCAGCCTGGTAATCACATAATTGAGATTGCCGGCGAAATTGCCGTCATCGCCCAGCCTTCTGAATGTTTCGGCAAGTTCCAGGACCGCGGGGTCGAGGACCGTTCGCTTTTCCTTGAGAATGTAAGGCATTGATACCTCCTTATAAGGGGATTCAGGGAAAGATTATTACCACAAATTTTGTCACTACGGGAACTTTATCATGTCCCTGCCTGTCCAATCAGATAGATACGGCGGAAAAGCATACAAGGAGGGTGTCATGAAAGTATTGGTCCTGATCGTTTTATTCATGGGAATATCAGCGTGCGCGTGGGGAGGCGGCATGGGGGGTGCCGTGGAAGTGGAGGTGGTTTCCGACAGCGGCATGTCCCTGCCGCTCTACCCGGTATCCGACAGGGCCTGTTCACGCAGGGCATATGCCGAGGCGACAAAAGGCGACCATTACAGCATCGTGGTCCGCAACCGGCTGAACCGGCGGGTAGGGGTGGTCGTGGCCGTAGACGGCAGGAACATAATCAGCGGGAAAAAGTCGTGGCTGAAAAACGGAGAAAGGATGTATGTCCTGGAGCCTTACGGAGAGGGCGAATTCAAGGGTTGGCGCACCGGCATGGACACGATAAACCGCTTTTTCTTCACCGACGCGGCGGATTCCTATGCGGCGGCATTCAACGACGAATCCGCCATGGGCGTGATCGCCGTTGCGGCATATCCGGAGGTGGAACGGTTCAGGGCATATGACGAGCTGAGCATGTCGAAACGCAAATCCGTCGGAAAGGCGGCACCGACGGCCCGGTCCGAGGAAGCCGGAACCGGCTTCGGCCGGGAGGAGTACTCGCCGGTCCGGGTCGTCGACTTCGAGCCGGAAGGCAGGGCGGCGGAAAAGATATTTATCAAGTACGAGTGGCGTTCTACACTCTGCCGCAGGGGAATAGTCAGCTGTGTAAGACCCGGCCCGCCGCGAAACCGCATGTGGGATGACGACGGTTTCGCGCCGAGTCCTCCGGGGTGGCATTAAGAAACGGCTGATACATTGCCGGAGATGGTTTTTATTCGACCGGAGACGGGACAGGTTGATTCCTTTCAGGAACGCTGCCCGTCTCATTTTTTCAAAGAGGCCGGGCTGCCTCAATCCGCGAAGAAAACCCGGTTTTTGCCGTTCTGTTTGGCCCGGTACATGGCGGCGTCGACCCTTTTGACAAAATCCGTATCCCTTTCGCCGGGCAGAAATTGCCCCGCCCCGATACTAACGGTCATGTTCACTTCAATTCCGGGTAAAGGCAACAGAGGCTCATTGGCGAAGTTCTCCCTGAGCCTTTCCGCCGCGGAAATGACGTTTTCACGCCCGGTCTGGGGCAGCAGCACGGTGAATTCCTCGCCGCCGTAACGGAAGCCGGTGTCGGAGCTTCTCAGGTCGTTTCTTATGACATCCGCCAGCGCCGCAAGGGCCTTGTCCCCCTCCATGTGCCCATAGGCGTCGTTGTAGCCTTTGAAATTGTCGATATCTAGGAGTATGAGCGAAAGGGGCTGCCGGTAGCGTTCCGCCCGCTCCACCTCCTGTTTCAGCAGTCTGAAAAAATGCCGGGAATTATACAGCTTGGTGAGGGAATCGGTAATGCTCATTTCCCGGTACCGTTTCTCGCTTTCCCTCAATTCTTCTTCGGCCATCCGGTAGTCGGTTATGTCCTGCAATGTCTGTATGGCCCCGATTATGCTTCCTTCGTTGCCCGGTATCGGCGCGGCAGTTATTATCATCCACTTTCCCCCGTTGCCCATGTCGGGGAAAAAAACCTCGGCTTCGTATGCCTCTTCGATATGCGAGAGTTTCCGGAAATTTGTGTCGTATATCCCCGCGATTACGCTTTCTTCGACATTATCCGCCACAAGGTCGGCCAACAGCGGTTTTTCCGACCGGTGGAACGCCCGCCAGTGGTTTCTGGTCCCCACCACTTCCGATGCGGGGACGTCCGTAAGTTTTTTCAGCGCTGAATTCCAATGGATAACGGTGTGGTTTTGATCAATGACAAATGTCGGAATGGGAATTCTTTGCAGAATTTTGGCGGATAACATCATTTCTTCACGGTTGACTCTTGTCTTCACTAAAACTTCCCGGCCGCCTGGCGGCAACCGGTTCCTCCTTAAAAAGTATTTCAAAAGGGACAAAAAGGAAACAAACTACCAAAAAATCCGGGTGCAGTCAACGTCGGGCTGGGCGGATGAACAGGGAATTCCGGGCCGTGACGCGGGACCCGGCGGAAGAAAGTGGCAGGGAAGCTATCAGGGGTATTAAGGTTTAGTACAGACGTTCATAAATTCGATAACGTATCGATTTTCCCACGGAATGTTGTCATTTCGAACAAAGAGAGAAATCTTTAAGGTTTGGCCGCATGTATTAGGATCTCTCCCTTTGGTCGAGATGACATCAAATTTATGAAAACACATGCTTACGTACTTAGTACATGATTCCATAAATACGGGAACATATTTTGTTTCTTTTGGCCTCACTCTTTACACATTATGATTAAAAGTGGCAGTGAAAAATCAACAACAAGAAACGTCTCACGCAGATAACATCGGATAAAATCTGATAAAAATCGGATTTACTTGGAGAATGGTTTTAATCCGCCTTTATCGGAATTTATCAGATTTGATCCGCGTGAAACCGGTTACATTTGGGTGATGATCAGTTTTTTTGATTCCGGCTATCTCGTACTTTGAGTACAGCTGATGCAGCATCCGCTGGTGCACCACTTGGTGCAGCCGCTGGTACAGCTGCTCGTGCAGCTGTCGGTGCAATATTTGGTGCAGCTTTCCGTGCAGCTGCTCGTGCAGCCCGTGCAGGAGCTGCAGGGGTCCGGCCTGACCGTGGTGCTGCCGGTGCAGCTGTCGACGCATGAAGTGGTGCAGCCGGCATCGCACATGCCCGCGTGCGCCATGTTCCTGCCGCCCAGCACCGAGATGGCGACGTACGACGCGGTAAACAGCAGCGCCTTTCCTGATTTGTTGAGGAATTCCCTCCTGGGCATGTGCTCCGTAGATTTGGCGCCGTCCTTCGGTTCTTTTTCCTTTTTCATCCTTCCCTCCCTGAAATCAGCAGTGTATTGTATTGTCAATTGCCACAGGCATTCCGTCATTAATTTCTTTTTTCACGGCCGAGGCCGCTTCGCCGGCCAGGTCCCAGAGGAGCAGTTCGATCACTTTCTTCGTGTAGTCGCAGCGGATGCTCTGGCAGTACTTCACCGCTTTCCGGTTTGCCATGGGGTTGTCGAAAACGGTCAGCTTCCCCACCGGGCAGCCACCGCCGCAGATGTAGCGCCATCCGCATTCCCTGCATTCTTCCATGTTGTCCACGTGCAGCGAATCCATCATCCGGTCGAGGATATTGTTGTCCGGATAACTTTCATCGAGGATGTTGCCCATGTAAAATCTCTTTATGCCGACCAGGTAGATGCACGGGTACACGTCCCCGTTGACGTCGACGACCGGCGTGTTCCCGTAGGGAGCGCCGCACCCCATGACCGTCCTGGACCCGTTGCGCACATGCGACGCATATACGTTGAACGGAAACAGGTCTTTGGTTTCCCACGTCCTGCTTTTGTAGACTTTCGCCAGCCCTTTGAGAACGCTTGCGGTCGAGGGCAGCAAATTCCGCGGCAATATGGCCTCGTCGGAATTCACCGGGTTTACCGGGACGAAGGCGCACCCCGTTCCGCCTGTCTCCCTGTGGTGTTCCGCTATTTCCGGCATCCGGTCCTGGTTGCGGGCGGTGATCGTCGAACGCAGAGCCACCTTCAGCCCCGCTTTCGTCAGCTTCCTGATATTGGCGACGGTGCGCGCATGGGACGGCTTCCCGTTCTTGTAGGGCCTGCAGTTATCATGCACATCTTCCGGGCCGTCCAGGTCGCAGAGGAAAGTCATGTTGTGCTTCTTCGCCACTTCGATCAAGTCTTTCGGCATCACGGTCAGGTTGCTCGTTAGATGGTAATGGACCCGCTTGCCCTTGAATTTCCCGTCGAGATTTTCCTCGCAGTAATTTATTACCTTTTTCGCCAGCGGCCAGTTGAGCAGCGGTTCGCCGCCGAAGAGCACCACTTCGAGCCTGCCGTCCGGATTAAGGCTGTCCATGCACCTGTCTATGCTTCTGAACGCCACTTCTTCGCTCATCTTCAGGTTCGTATCCGTCTTGTAAGTGTTCTTTCCGTTAAGACAGTAAACGCATCCGAGATTGCACGACTGTGTCAGGAGAAGATAAAGGGAGATGGCGTTCTTGTTGTCCCTGACCCGCCTGTTGTCGGACATGTCGGCTTTGTCCCGGCCTTTTTCACGGTCCTCACGGGTAATGACGATCCGATGGTCCATCAGCATGTCCAGAAGGTCCGCGTCTCCGGGGAAAACGTCCTTTATTTTTGCGATGCTGCCCAGTTCCCCTACGGCATCGAGAAAGCCCTTGATGTAATTCCTGCCCTTTTTGATGTACAAGGGTTTTGAATCGATCGAGTTGACGAGAAGGAGCTCGTCCCTGCCCCTCTCCAGGATTATGAGGTTCCCGGTGATTGTCACCTCGTCCCGATGTTCTGTTTTATCTGAATCTTTCACTATTTTGGCAACTTCCTTCCGTCATCCACGCCGGGCAATCACAAGACCGGATGCAAATGAGCAATACTGAAAAACCGTATGTGGCCGGCGCAAAGCCGCAAACGGCCTGTTTTTGAAAATGCTATTCGTATAACACATTTTTGTTACAAATTCATTCCAGAAATTAATAATGAAAGACAGCCATTCAATCTTGCCAAGATGTCGGGTCATTGCTCCATGAGCTGTTTTAGCCGAACCCGGGACGCGTTCACGGCTTCATACCAAGTCGCGATCAAACAAGTTCAAAACATGTCATGTCGAACGAAGAGAGACATCTTTGATAAACATGTTCAAGATTTCTCGCCGGAGCTCGAAATGACAATAAATTGAATGCAACTTGGTATCAGGTGTCATTCACGGTGGGGTGGATATGTTCAGGCGATGAATTCAGGTGACGTTGTGGAAGGTGAACCGAGTTCCTCCGCAAGCAGGCGCTTCCAGAGTTTTTCCTCTTCAGGCGGCATCATCGAAGTCGAAACAGCGGGTGGAAATCCTTCAGGGAGTGGGGCCCTCTTTGCTAACCCGGCCGGATTGAAAGGGAGAGCCTCGCAGCCGTTGCAGCCGAGATTTTTCAGAAAGCGTGCTATCCCTGAAAGGTTATCTCTCGTTGCCGTCGCGCCCGGTATGAGCGGCGTCCTCGGCCTGATTTTTTCGCGGGTTTCTCCGATCAGGGCGGCGAAGTTTTCAAGGATAATTCCGTTGTCATTTCCGGTGAAGGCGAGGTGGTCTTTCGCATCGACGAACTTCAGGTCATAGAAGATGATGTCCAGATGCGGCAGGACCTTTTCCCTGAACCGGTCCATGGCGAACATGCCGCAGGTCTGGACGGCCGTGTGAATGTCCTGCGATTTCAGCATCCCCAGGATCTCGCCCAGATAATCCATGTGCAAGGTCGGTTCGCCGCCGGAAAAGGTCACTCCTCCGCCGGAGCTCTCAAACAGGGTTCTGTCCCTGAGCAGCAGTTCCAGCAGTTTGTCAGGGGAATAGTATCTGCCCACCATTTTCAGCGCCGTTGCCGGGCACACTTCGGCACACCGGCCGCAGGCGTCGCAACGGTCCCTGTCTATCCGCACCGGTTCGGCTTTTATAGCTCCGGCCGGGCAGGCGGCTGCGCAGTCTCCGCAGCGGATGCACAGCCGCGGGTAAAAGGCGATCTCCGCTTCCGCCTTCAGGGATTCCGGGTTATGGCACCAGGCGCAGGTCAGCGGGCATCCCTTGAAAAAGACGGTTGTCCTGATTCCCGGTCCGTCGTCCAGGGCGAACCGCCGGATATCGAATATGAGGGGGACAGTCGCTCCGTTCATGCGTTTCCGGTCGCCATGAGCTGCAGCCGCTTAGCCATGAAGGCGAATTTGTAGAGATAGTTGAGGTTGCCGTCGAGCGTTACCTCCTGGCGAAGCATCGAACCGAGGACATCCGGCTTCGGGGTGAGGAGGTAATTCATCAGCGCCTTCGAATCCTTGAAAATTACGGTGATATGGGGATTCGGTATTTCCTCCTCCATGACCTCCAGGTGGTCGTCATCGAAAACGGCGGCCACCGTTATGGAGCCGTCCACGCTCCTGAACATGTATTTTGCGGTAAAATCCTTGATGTTTCTCCTGAAGTCGCCGTCCGCCATGAATGCTATCTTCATGAACCACAACAGGACTTCCAGAAAATCTTCCACGAGTTCCGATTCGAGGCACTCGACAAACCTTTTGAGGGCGGCGCTGAACATTATGCTGGACATGATGATTTCTCCCGTAAATATGTTGCCGATTTCGGTTTATGCCGATGGAGACATCCCGGCGGCATCCGGCGGAAGGGGCACCGCCTTGCCGGTGCCGAGGTCATAGGCGGTCCTGGTGATGATCTCGTCCTTCATCGCGTCGTTCAGGTCTTTGAAGTAGGCCGAATAGCCCGAGACCCGCACCAGCAGTTCCGGGTACTTTTCAGGATTCTGCCTGGCGTCCAGGAGGGTCCGGTATGACATGATATTGAACTGGATGTGCAGGCCGCCGGACCGGAAGTAAGCTTCGACCGCGCTGCTGAACTTCCGCAGATCGTCCTCGTTTTCAATGGAAGGATATTTCAGGTTCAGGGCCTCTCCCCCCGGAATCCGGAGCCCGTCCAGCCCCGCGACCGATTCGAGGCAGGCCGCGAGATCGCAAGCCGCTTGCGAGACAGGGGTGATACCGCTGGCAAAGGGCCGGTGCGCCCTCCTGCCGTTGGGAAGGGCGCCGGCCATTTCCCCCTGACCGGCGTGGTTGGTCATCGTCCAGTAGGCCGGCCTGTACCTGCCGCCCCGGTAATTGGCGTGGCTCTGGTAAAAGTCGTAGAGAAAGCGGATGAGATAGCCGGAATTGCGTATTGCGACGGGGTCGTCCGTGCCGTACTTGGGCGTCCTGTTGACCAGCCAGGCATGGAGCTTCTCGAAACCGGCGAAATCGGCCGTGAGCGCTTCGAGAAGTTCGCTGAAGGTGCATATTTTATCGGTGAAAACGACTTTTTCGATGGCGTTGAGGGAATCGACGGTATCGGCGAAGCCGATGTGGGTTGCCCCGGAGGCATTGTAAAGGGCGCCGCCGCGGATCAGGTCCGCGCCCTTTTCCATGGGGCCCTCGAACAGGGCCGACAGCAGGGGGGTCGGCAGTATTTCCTGGTGGACTCTTCCCAGGCACTCGTTGAGCCGGATTGCCTCGCCGATGAGGAATTCCAGCTGCTTTTCAAACGCATCGCGGAAGTCGTCGAAGGTCTCGAACCCGTTGGGCCCTCCCGTGGCCGGGCCCGTCTGCTCGTCGCCGGTGATGGGCCGTTTTCCGTCGAACAGTGCCAGCTCAAGGGCGGAAACCAGGTTGAATATGATGGAGCTGGATGCGTCATAACTCCTGCCCGCGGAGGCAAGCTCCACACAGCCTATGACCGCGTAATCTCTTGCATGGCTTGTCTCGACGCCCTGGTTCACGAGTGCGCCGATATCGGCCACGTCATTGTGGAACGCGGGAATCGCGTGGGTGTTCGCGACGACTTCAGCCACCCTGTCCCGGTATTCCGGCGGGTTTTCCACGTAATGGTAGCGGGCGTTCAGGTTCGGGTCGCGGGTCTTCAGCAGTTCGGCGACCCTCAGCATGATGTAGGTGAGGTCGTTGACCGCGTTCCCTCCGCCTTCGTCCACCCCGCCGACGGTCACGGCCGGGGCCGTGCCGGCGCCGCCGAAAAGCTCCTGGGACGCCTCCGGCACGAGGTTGGTATTGTCGTTGAGCTTCAGCCAGAGGCAGGCGACCAGTTCCAAGGCTTCTCCGATTGTCAGTATTCCCGCTTCCATGTCGGCCCGGTAATACGGGAAGAGGATCTGGTCAAGCCTCCCCGGGCTGATCGCCATGTTGATGTTTTCCGCGTGGACCGCCACCTGCAGGAGCCAGAGGGCGTTGACCGCTTCCCGGAACGTGCGGGCCGGTTTTGCCGGCACATGTGAGCATATCTTCGAAATTTCCAGCAGGTTCCGTTCGACACCCTGATCAG
Organism: Geobacteraceae bacterium; assembly: GCA_035686205.1. Classification (GTDB taxonomy): domain Bacteria; phylum Desulfobacterota; class Desulfuromonadia; order Geobacterales; family Geobacteraceae; genus CAIWTU01. Next base: position 15,648 of record DASRZQ010000101.1, on the reverse strand, counting down.
ACGCGCCGGCGGCAAGTTCCGCGGCCCTGGCGCTCAAACTGCCGGCATAGGTGACCGCTCCCCGCAGGGCGATCCGGACCGCGCGGTAGAATTCCCGTTTCTCCCCGGCTCCCGGAGCGTCGGCGACGGCTTCTTCCCTGGCCTCGGCCTCGGATATCAGCGACTCGAGGCCTCTTTCCAGGCCGAGCCGGTAGCAGGGCACAGTGTGCGATATGGCGCCCGCCTTGCCCGCTATGAAGTACACCAGCCGCTCGAACAGCTTCATGCAGTCCGGGTTGCCGTATTTTTTTCTCGCGTATTCGAGGACATTCCGCTCCATCCAGTATGGGAATATCTCGAAGTTGAGCTCGTCGGCGTCCTCCGCCGTGAGTTTCAGGGGGTTCTTGTCCCTGGTGCCGATTGTGTCCAGCTCGGGCCATATGGTCATCCCGGTCAGCTCGGGGTAGACCGGAGCACCGAAAAACTTCGAAGTCGTGGTCCCGGCCAGCAGGTTGTCGTCGAAGAAGAGCGGCTCCTTCAGGGAAAGAAAACGGGCGACCGCGCCCGCGTATCTGGTTTCCATCGGTTCCCGGTCGGATGACAGCTCTTTCAGGTGCCGGGTCACATGCCGTGCGCGTTCGATGCATATCTCGGGTTCGGCATCCAGGCATTGTTCCCTCAATTTCCTGATGCGCGGCAGGCTTTCCAGGGTGTAATCACGCAAACGTATGTCATCCAGCGTTACCAGTCCCATATTTGGCCCTCCTTGCATAAACGCAAAAAAAACCGCCACGACGGAGTCATTCCGATAATAGCGGCTTTTCAGGCGTATTCTCCGTTAACCGGGTTCCTTAGGCACGATAAATATTTAAAATAATAAAATTAATACTTGCTTATATACTCCTTAACGTATGGAAAGTCAACAATACACGTCCCGTTCCGCAGTTGCCCGAATGGGGCGAAACGCCGAGCAGCGCGGGTTTATACGGGGAAAACCGTAGCAGGATCGGGCAAAATAAGCGCGAAAAACAGTGAAACTCGGTAAAAGCTCACAATAATTGGTCGCGGTGTTCAAAATTCCGGCCTTCAACTTCCGTATTTTACCTTCAACCTTCAGCCTTCAGCCTTCAGCCTCTACCCACCCGTGAAGAACCGCCTGATATCCCGTCCCATCTGCCTGAACGCCTCGCCGGTCCTGGTTCCGGCATCCCGGAACCATTCGCCGACGGAACTGCCGGTCTTCTTTGCCGCCTGTCCGGTTTCCCTGCCCATTTCCCTGAAGCCGTGTCCGACCTGCTTTCCACCTTCCCTGAACGCCTGGCCGGTATCCCGGCCCATCGTCCTGAAGCCCTGTCCGACCTCTTTTCCACTCTCCTTCAGCCCGTTTTCGGCCCATGCCGGCAATGTCAGAACGAGCGTTATTATTAATGCCGCGGCAATTTTGCGCATGCGGATTCCCTCCTTCCAGAAGATTGCGACAGTCTATCACGGATAGTAAATTACGTCAAAATTGCGGATATCTTCCGTTTCGATTGCCTGAATCAGTGACGACTTAGTACTCAATTTCAAAAATACGTTGATGTATTTGTCATTTCGAGCGTAGCGAGAAATCTTATGCAATCAGCCTGATCCTCAAGATCTCTCCCTTTGGTCGAGATGACACCGTATTTATGAAATCATGCACTTAGCACCGGGCGTTCAGGCGTCAGGGATTCAGGGAATAATTACCGGGCCGCGAAAGACGGAACCTGTGCTGAGTCTTCGGGGGTCGCATCCCTGCCGAGACGGTCGTTCGGCCCCTTGCGCAGGATGTTGTAGGCGAGGTTTATCAGCGGCCGGCGCGGGTTTTTCATGACCCTGGTGAAAATCGACGACCAGGAATAGGCTTCCTTCCGCGCTTCAAGCCAGCCGCGGTAGAGGCGCTCCGGCGACATCAGCCTGGGCCGGAACACCACCTCGCAATGGTTGTAACGGTTCCAGTCCTTGTGCAGCAGCCTTCCTTCCTCATGGAACCTGTTGAAAAGCGCCGTGCCGGGGTAGGGGGTCAGGAGGTGAAAGGTCGGCAGGCTCGGCACGCAATCCTCTATGAAACGGACTGTTTTCTCGAATATCCCCTCGTTGTGATCGTCGAAACCGAAGATGATGGAAGCTTCCAGGACGATCCCGGCGTCGCGTACGCGCTTGATCAGTTCGGCATGGGAACCGCGGACGCCGGTCTTGGGGTGGTTTGCGTGGATGCCGGTCACGGATTCTATGCCGACGAAAATGCCGATGCAGCCTGAATCGGCAACCAGCCGTACCAGTTCCGGATCTTCGGCGAAGCGCAGGTTCGACTGCCCGCCCCAGCGGAGCCCGAGCCCCTTCATACCCTCCAGGATGGGTTTGGCGCGATTCGGGTCCCCGAGCAGGTTGTCATCGAGAAAGACCGTCAATTTGCGATCAAAAGACCGGAGTTCCGCCAGTATGTCTTCGGGGTCGCGATAACGGAAGGAATTCCCGAAATACGGCGTGACGATGCAGAACGGGCAGTTATAGGGACAGCCCCGGCTGGCCTGAAGCGTCTGGGTGGTGAGATACCGGTTCCCGGAAAAAATCTCGCGACGGGACCAGGGTATCCGGAGACTCCCTTCTTCGGGAAGAGGGGCCCGGTAGGCCGGGCGGAGCCTTCCTGCCAGGAGGTCGCCCAGAAGCGTTTCCCAGACCGGCTCGGCTTCGCCGATCACAACGGTGTCAGCGTGGGCGCCGGCTTCCTCAGGAAGTACGGTGGGGTGTATCCCTCCCAGCGCCACCGGCACTCCGCGCGCCCGGAAGGCATCGGCGATTTCGTAGGCTCGCAGCGCCTGGTGAGTCATGGCGGTGATCCCCACCAGGGTGAAATCTTCGTCGAAAGGCACCTTTCCGTGGATCTCGTCGGCAAGGACCACTTCCCAGGAAGGGGGCGTTGCGGCGGCGACCTGTTTCAAAGAAAGCGACGGGAGCTGAAAGTACCTGGCCCAGCCAAGCTTGTGGGTGGCCGGATAAACGAGGAGAAGCCTGTTTGATGGGCGGGATTTGTTCATCAGTTGCACTTTCGGCTGCAGTCATCGTTTCGCGCGCCCGGCGGCCCGGCGTCGCTGGCGCCGGAGCAGGGGAGGGCCGACTTGTATTCCCGGAGGTAGGTTTGCGGTTTCATCATCGCCTGGGTGCGGCGCAGCACCCGGATCATGTAAGGGATCTGCAGGGGACGGACCTGACGCAGCCAGTCGGCCAGTTTCTTGTCTCCCGAGGTGTTGAGTATGGACCGCCGCCAGGTTTCGGCGTACAGTTCGCAGAAGCGTTCAGCCCCGAGGCGCGGCTCCCAAAGGAGGTGATGCATGTCGAAGTCGGACCAGGGCCGGCCCGCAGTGCGGTGAGCATTCTCTGCATAAGTGTCCGTCCCGGGGAGGGGGGTGAGGAGCGTGAATCCCGACCGCTGGAGTCCATGTCGCGCCACGAATTCCCACAATTCGCGGAAATCGTCTTCGGTCCAGTCGGGGTCGATCAGGAAATTGCCGTTGATGCCGTAACGATGGGACCGGGCCACCTCGACCGCGGCAAGGCTTTCCTTTACCCCCGCATCCTTGGTGATGCCCGACAATCCGCTGTCGCTGGCAAACTCGAAGCCGAGGAAAATGTCGAAATCCCTGGCAAGCGGACGCCATGCCTCCAGGAGGCCGGAATTCCTGGAAATCAGGTCGGTCCGGCTCTGGACGAGGATCCAGCGCTTGAATACGCCGCGTTTTTTCAGGGCTGCCGCAAGCTCGTAACTTCGGGAAGGGTTGTTCCAGAAGAGATCGTCGGCCACGAATACGGCGTCACCGGTGGTAGCGAAATCCTCGACCACCGCACCGATGCCGCGTTCCCGGCAGGTGCGGTCGTATAGCTTCCAGACCGAGCAGAAAGAGCAGCGGTAAGGGCAGCCGCGGGCCGTTTCGATGAGCCAGACCGGCTTGAAGAGAAGACAGTGATAGCCGGAGCGGTGACGTTCAACGAGATGGCGGGCAGGAAGCGGGACGATGTCCAGTCCTGGCCTTCCGTCGAGGGGCCGGGTCCCGGTCCATCCCTCGGGGGTCCTGAGCCTGAGCGCGGGTACTTCACGGAGCGGCGTGCCTCTGTCGAGCGCATCGACCAGCGCGGGAACGACCTCTTCGCCGTCATCGAGGGAGATCGCGTCAATACTGTCGTCTTCCAGCGGACCGGGGAAAGCCATGGCGGCGTGGCCTCCGATCAGGATAAACGCATCGGGGGCGACCCGCCGGACCTCACGCGCAGTCTCCACCACGCGGTCATATTCCAGGGCATGGAGGCAGGATATTCCAACCAGGCGCGGCCGGGTTCGCCGGACCCACGCGGCGGCGCCTGGCCGGAACCTGAGGTCGGCGATCGTGACGTCGTGTCCCCTCGCCAGCAGGGGGGCCGCCACATATTCGAGGCCGAGCGGCTCGACCCGGAAAAAAGGGCCGAGCCCGAATTGTTCACCGCCCGGATTCGGGCGGAGGAGAAGAATATTCATCGATACCAGCTATTTTGGGATTGCCAGACTTGAAAAAGCAGCTCTCCCGGCGGTACGGGGCCTGCCGGTTTTATCCGTCAACTTCCGGCGGACTGCCGCTTGCCGTGGGCCTTAATGTGGCTTTCTATTTCCCTCGGCAGGCTGTATCTGACAACGCCTTTTTCTATGGATATGGATTTCAGCAAGGGCAGGAAAATCAGGAAGTCGCCCTTTTTGCATTCGATCATACGCTGGAGTATTTCCTTTATGTAACCGGCGACGGCTTCCACCTCACTGCAGCCGGTTTCTTTTAATAATTGGGTCAGCGGTTTTTCGTAAAATTCCTGTTGCCCCTTCCGTGTAATGATTTTGCGGGCATTCGCGTACAACGCCCGGAAAACCGCAGCGGAATCAGGTGACAGACCCGATTCGAGCGAACGGAGATTTATGCCGGTTATTTCATTCATTACGCCCCTCCGGAAAATTTTCCGCAGTATAGCACACCCTTCGGCAAAGACAATGATAATCCTGTAAAGGGAGGATGAGGCTTTCCCTGAATGCTTATTTGCGGACGTGCTCTGATACATGGTTGTTGTTACGGCGATTAAATATGTCATGGCATCACGCAGGGGCGAGGCATGCCTCGCCCCCTTTTCACTGATTCAGCCTGAATTGGGCAACGCATGCGTCGCCCCTACGATTGAAATGCTTAAACACCGCCACAATTATTCCGAAGAAGCGTATTAGGGAACTGGAAAGTCCTCCGTCGGAAGGATCTAAACCTTAAAAAATAGACTTACTTGTATTATATTACTAAGTATTATGTACATTTAATGTGTAATTTGTTATTTTAGTGCAGGCCCATGCGCCGGACGATGTATATTGTCGAAAACCGTGTCGAGTCGGCATTCCTGAATCGGGTGCCGCAAGGGGGGTATTATATGAAAATTCTGGTCAATCTTGGCAATCATCTTCTGGGAAAGGCCCTGAAGGAGCTGCTTTTGAGGGAACTGGACAAGTTCGAGGTCTTTATCCCGGCGGACCTCAAAGACATCGACATAATGCACCTGGATTTCATAGTCGCGGATTCCCACACCTTGAGAAAGAAGACATCCTTCAGGCAACCGGAGACAAAAATCATACTGATCGACTACGGTATGGGAGAAGACGAGATTTCCTCGCTGCTCCTCTCGTACAAGATAGACGGAGTCCTTGCCACCTCGACCGACCTCCCTCTTTTCAAAAAGGCCCTTCAGGTGATATCCAAAGGGCAGATATGGATTGACAACCACAAGGTCAAGGCGCTTGTCCGTCACGCGGAATGCGCCAAAGGGGTTAACATGGATGAGGGACTCAGCCGAAAGGAGAGGGAAATCGTTATCCTCATCTCGCAAGGACTGACGAACCGGGAGATCGCATTCACGCTGTGCGTCAGCGAGCAGACGGTCAAGACGCATATCAGCCGCATTTTCAGAAAATTGAATGTTTCGCGCCGCTCCCAGCTGGTACCGCTTGCAATGAAGCTCAGGGTGCCAAACGCGGGCTGATTTTGCCGGTCTGATTCTTCATGCAATTCCATCCAATGGTTGTAACCTCTTTGTCGGCCAAATAATTAGCCGTTCGGCCGATTGTCGCGAATTCTCATCGTGCTATAAATAAGCAAGCTCGGATATGCGCGATTTACGGGCCTCTTCGCCATGACCCGGTTGCAGAGGGCCGGTGCAAGGCCATGCAGCTCTTGCCGTGTATCCGAGGCACTCTCCGCGCCTGTTTTGTGTGCCGGTGAAGATACCGGCAAGTTAAAAAAACAATTTATCTGGAGGTAGAAGATGAAAATTACGAAGTTTGTAAAGGCGTTTACAGTAATTGCCTGCCTGATCGGATTTGCCGTGACCGCATGGTCTGATGATATCGGCGCACCGACCAAGGGTGCGCAAGGTGTGGTGGGGGACGAAGCGATTATTTCCAAAATCGATCGTGACAAAGTGACACTGCGATCCGCGACCGATGTCAACAAGGAGATAACGGTTTCCCTGAATAACGCCGGGGATTTGAAGGTTGGAGATAAAGTGAAGGTTCAGGGGAACATCGTCAGGAAACTGGATGCGCTTTCCGAACCCGCCCCTCAGCCGGAAGCAGGTTCAAAGACCGGGCCTTCCGACACAAAATAACCGGCGCCGGCCGGGAATCATCACGCGTTAATTCTCGCCCCGTCACGCCAGGATTGTCCGATAGCCGCAATGATCCCGCCGCGGTATATATATGAATCTGCCCAGTAGCAGAAGGGTTTAGCCTGCGAAACAAAACAGGTAAACGGAGAGAACACGAAAACATCCTGGATGACGATGTTCCGTAAGGCCGGCTCCCGGTAACTGTGATGCCGGGGGCCGGTTTTACGCGCCCGGTTTATAAGCCCATATCCTTGATAAACCTCAGGGTCAGCGGGGCACAGCCCCCGCCGGCCCTTTCCGCAAGCCCGGCCAAATCCTCAAAGGTATCCACATCTCCCCACATCATCAGTTCCGAAACCTCAAGGCCCATCGCTCCGGCCTTTTCCAGGCTTTCCCGGAGCACGCTGCCGCCGCCCCAGGAAATCCCGTGGAACAATTCATGGTGGACCCGCTTCATGGCCAGAAGGTAATAACCTCCGTCTTCCGCGGGGCCGAAGACGACTTCCGTTTTCCCGCCCGCCAGGAGCCGGAAGGCATCATCGATAAAGGAGACGGGGAGGTCGGGGGAGTCGGTGCCGATAATGGCGGCGAAACGGTAGCCCTCGGCAAAGACGCGTGAAAAGGCTTCTTCCATCCTTGAACCCAGATCGTCGCCTTCCTGGGGGTAAAGGGGGAGGCCTGGGAAGCGGTCGAGAAAATACCCGCGCGCGCCTTCTCCGCCCGTGTAGAAAAGGACCCTGTCCACTCCTTCAAGGGATTCGGTTCCGTTTATTATGTCGGCCAGCATGAAATGATAAAGCAGGGACGCCTGGGCGGGGGAGAGGGGGGGGACAAGACGGGTTTTGACCTCGCCGGGCGCCGGCTGCCTGGCGAAGATGATAAGGGCCTTTTCATTCATTACAGAGCACTCGATGCACTTTCGCGGGGATGACGGATAAACAGCTGATTCAACCTTTCTGCAAATGCGCCAGACAGGACCCTTCTTTGGGGGGAAATCCGGGTTTACAGGGGAAAACTAATTAGCATTATCCACAGTTTTGGAGATTATCCACATTATTTTCCACAGGAGCTGTCGGCAGGTTCGGCGCTCTTGTCCCTTTCGATGGCCGCATAGGCGGAGTGTTTGTGGATGGATTCAAAGTTCTCCACCTCCACCGAAAACCAGGTGATATTGTCATCCCGGGAAAGTATCAGAGTCGCTTCCCTTACTATGTCCTCGACAAACCGGGGGTTTTCGTAAGCCTGCTCGGTCACGTGCTTCTCGTCGGCCCGCTTGAGCAGCGAGAACAGGGGGCTGCTGCCGCATTTCTCCATTTCTTCGACGAGATCCTCGATCCATACGAAATCCCGGTAACGGACCTTCAGGGTGATGATGCTGCGCTGGTTGTGGGCGCCGTACCGGCTCAGTTCCTTGCTGCAGGGGCAGAGGGATGTGACGGGAATCTTTATTCCCAGCACGAAATCAAGCCCGTCGGTAAGGCTGCCGATAAATTCGCAGGTATATTCCATCAGGCTCACGGCTCCGGAAACCGGGGCCTTTTTTTCGATGAAGTAAGGAAACTCGATCTCGAGGTGGGCGCTGTTCGCCCCGAGTTTTTCCTTCATCTTCCGCAGAATGGTCTCCATATTGTTCAGCCCGATGTTTTCCCTGTGCGCGTTGAATATCTCGATGAACCTGCTCATGTGAGTCCCCTTGAAATGATGGGGCAGGTCGACATACATGTTGACCCGGGCAACGGTGTGCTGGAGCTTCCGGCGCTTGTCCATCACGACGATCGGGTAGGAAATGTCCTTGACTCCGACCTTGTTGATGGGAATTTTTCGCGTGTCGCGGGTTTTCTGGACGTCACGCATTTGCTCGTGGGGCCGGGGACCGGGGGCCGGCGGCGGGTTTTTCCCCCTTGTTTCCGTATTCACGGGGTCTCCTTTTGTTTTGTCCCTGTTGCTTTTCATGAATTACGCACCGCATATTTCAGCGGGTCCACGGCTCCCGCCTCGGCAAAGCCCTTCAGCCGCAAACGGCACGAGTCGCACCGCCCGCAGGCAAGCCCGTCGGGATCAGGATCATAGCAGGAATGCGTTTTCCCGTAGTCAATCCCCAGGTCGAGGCCCGTCCTGATGATTTCAGCCTTGGTCATGCGGATGAGCGGAGTGTGGATGGTGTAGCGCCCCGCCCCTTCGACGGCGGCCTTGGTCGCGAGGTTCGCCATGTTTTCGAATGCGGCGATATATTCCGGACGGCAATCGGGATAGCCGGAGTAGTCAAGGGCGTTTACGCCGATAAAGATGTCGAACGACCCGAGGACCTCGGCCCATCCCAGGGCAAACGAGAGAAAAATGGTGTTGCGGGCCGGCACGTAGGTGACGGGGATGTCGTCGGCAACCCCCGATTTCGGCACCTCGATCTCCGAGGTGAGGGCGCTGCCCCCTATTTTCCGCAGATCGAAGTCCACCAGCAGGTGCTCGACGGCTCCCATCGTCTTGGCGTTTTCCTCGGCCACTCGCAATTCGGCCTTGTGCCTCTGGCCGTAAGAGAAGCTCAATGCGTACGGTTCATATCCTTCAGCCACGGCAAATGCCAGGCATGTCGTGGAATCGAGTCCTCCGCTGTACAGTACGACCGCCTTTCTGGTCATAGTTTAATATTCCTTTCAATAAAAGGCTTTGCCGGTTTCATCGGGTGACTGAGAAATTCGTTATTGTCCGACAAAAACTAAACCACTCTGTCACAATTAACTTCCTGATTCCGTCACGGATTCAGGAACTATTCAATCATGCATCGCCGGCCCCTGTTCCCCCGCCGGTTTCTTCATCCGCGGCCGGCGCCGCCGTCTCTTCTTCACTTCCGTTTCGGGGCCGTTCGGTTTCGGTCCTGCTTCGGCCGGAGCATGATCAGATGCCGCCGCATTAATCGATGGTCTGGGCCCGCCCGATTTTCCGCCACTCCGTCTTCTCCGGCCCGCTTCCACCTTCGGCGCCGCGGCGCGATCCTTCGGCCTGGGCTTTACGCGCCGGAAATCGTGGACGTACATGTCGTCATCGGCCCATTGCACGGGAATTCTCCCGCCGGAGTATTCCTCGATGGCTTCCAGGTAAAACGCGCCGTTTTCGTCCGCAAGCGAGATGGCCTTTCCCTCCGCTCCGGCCCTGGCCGTCCTGCCGATGCGATGGACGTAGTCCTCGGCGTCCTGGGGCAGGTCGTAGTTGATGACATGGGAGACCCCCTCGATGTGAAGGCCCCGGGACGCGACGTCCGTTGCTATAAGTATCGGCAGTTTCCCGTCCTTGAAGTCCTGGAGGATTCGCAGGCGCTTTTTCTGCTCCACGTCGCCGGATATGACCCTGCACGGATAGTCGTTGGCGTTCAGCCTGTCGTGAAGGAACTCGGCCTCGCGTTTCGTATTGACGAAGATCATGGTCCTTTCCATCCCCTCCTTGCGCAGCAGGCCGAGCAGCAGGGGGAATTTTTCCCTGCTGGCCACGTGGTAGAGAACCTGAACCACGCGTTCCGCGGTCAGGCGCTCGGGGCTGACCGAAACCTTTTCCGGCAGATTCATGAATTCGTAAGCCAGCTCCATAACCCGCCTGTTCAGGGTCGCGGAGAACATCATGTTCTGGCGCCTGTCGAAAGGGGGCAGGCGGCGCAGGATGAAGCGCAGGTCGGATATGAAACCCATGTCGAACATCCGGTCGGCCTCGTCGATTACTAGCGCCTCAATTTTCTTCAGGTTGTAAACGTTCTGCTTCAGATAGTCTATCAGACGACCCGGCGTGCCGATGATGATGTCCGCGCCTTCCTTGAGGGCGTTCCTTTGCTTCATGTAGTCAACGCCGCCGTAGATCGCCTGTATGGAGAAACCGGCATGCATGCCCAGAATCTTGGCGTCCTTTTCGATCTGAACGACCAGTTCGCGGGTGGGCGCCAGAATGAGCGCCCTCGGGCTGCCGTCTCCGGCTGGCTCCGCGTTGCGCAGCATCTTCGTGAACACGGCTATGAGAAAGGCCGCAGTTTTGCCCGTTCCGGTCTGCGCCTGCCCGGCCAGGTCTTTCCCGGCAAGGGCCAGCGGCAGGGTTGCTTCCTGAATCGGGGTGCAGTCGGTAAAACCGGCTTCTTTTATGCCCAGTTGGACCGGTTCCGGCAAATCGAATTCAATGAATTTCATCGTTATGATATCCCAATATGGCGTTATTTCAACAGGATAGCTATAGCACAGCGGGGAGGAAATGGCAATGGGATCGGGAAATGCTTTGAATTAACAGGGAAATTCAAAATATTCATACTGAAGACCAGTTCGTTGTGGCTGTCCCGCCGGTGGTGCAATTTGTTCCTTCCCCCGGAAGTCTCCCTGTGCTATGTATAATCCTGGACACGGCATTTGAACCGCGGTGGACGCAGGGTATTGCGGAGAGATCAAAAAAATTTCCTGATTACTATCAATCTCCCGCGACATGTAATCCCCCTCCCCTTGAAGGGGGAGGGACTTGAAGGGCGTGAGATTAGTGGTCATCAGGAAAAATTTTGCCGCTTATTCCAGGGCATAATTCAGGTGAAACTAATTTTAGGTTAATTGCTTGAAATTTTTGCATTCATCTGTGCCCTCCGCGGTAAACTGCTTTTATCTAGGGGAATTAACCTTTACATGTCACGAAAGGATGAAGCCGGTTTGGCCCGGAGAGACTTTACCGGTTTCGAAGCACGGAAAGATGCTTATTCACATTGATTCGCCCAATTATCTGAAGGCCGAAAAGATCGGCCAGCCGGCCGACTGGCGGGCCGTATTCGGCAACGGGAATCCGCTGGCCCTTGAAATCGGCTGCGGAGTCGGGGATTTCCTGGTCAAAACGGCCCTGGACCATCCGGAATGGAATTTCATAGCCATAGATTTCTATAACAAGGGCTGTTACAAAACGTGCAGGAGGGTTGACAGGCACAACCTTGGTAATGTGCGCGTTCTGAGGGAAGAGGCCCGCCAGTTTGTCGCCGAACGGCTTGTCCCCGGTTCACTGCGGGCGGTCTTCATCAATTGCCCGGACCCCTGGCCGAAAAAAAAGCACAGGAAGCGCCGCCTGGTCAACAGGCAGTTCATGCTGTTCCTGCGGGAATATCTCGCCCCCGGGGCGGATTTCCATTTCGCCACCGATTTCGATGATTACGGCCTCGACGTGGCCGGAATGATGCCGGGGATCGAGGGTTTCGAAAACTGCCTGGCCCCGGATCTCTACCGCCATGAACTGGAAGGCTACCACCTTTCCAAATACATGCTGAAGTTCATGGCGGAAGGGAAGAAAATATACTTTGTCCATTACAGGAAGAAATAGGCGGGCAAATTGGCAGTAGCTGACCGCTGATTTGGAGAAAACGATAATTAATTGTAGACATGTCATTTCGAATGAAGAGAGAAATCTTGAGAATTCTTGATTACTGTCAAAGATCTCTCCCCCTGGGCGAGATGACAAGGAGTGGAGTTGCGTTTAGCATATACTAATCAATAATATCTGGAGAAAAAAATGCATAAGTTTCTTACGGTTGACCTGCCCGGAACGGGCGGAACAATCAAGGAAAGTCCCGAAGATTTCCTGGTTTCCGAATTGCCGCTGTATCAGCCATGCGGCGTCGGAGAACATACCTATGTGGAGATCGAAAAGGCCGGCATTACCACGCTTGAAGCGATCAGGAGGCTCGCCCGCCATCTCGGCGTGCAGGAAAGAGACGTCGGGTATGCGGGGATGAAGGACGCCGTGGGGATCACCAGACAGTTTGTCTCGGTGCCGCGGGTTGCCCCCGAGAGCGTCCTCAACGCCGAGCTTCCGGGCATGAGGGTCCTTTCCGCCGCGAGACACGGGAACAAGCTGAAACCGGGGCACCTTGCCGGCAACTGTTTCCGGATCAGGATATGCGAGCCGGCGGAGCATGCGCTGGAAAAAGCGGGGGAGATACTGGAAATTCTCCGGGCGCGCGGGGTTCCCAATTATTTCGGCGCCCAGCGCTATGGTGCGCAGGGCAATTATCCCCTCGTAGGCCGTGCTTTGCTCGTCGGAGACGGCAAAGGCGCCGTGGATGCCATCATCGGCATGCCTGACGCGGTGCTTGACGAGCGTTGGAAGGCCGCAATAGCGGCTTACCGGCGCGGAGATTTAGCGGAAAGCATTGCCGGTATGCCCGGCTTCTGCAGAACAGAGCGGGACATGCTGCAACGCCTGGCAAGGCAGCCCGGAGCATACGACAAGGCCCTGCATGCGGTCAATCCGAGGCTCAGGAAGCTCTACCTCTCGGCTTACCAGTCTTCCCTGTTCGACAGGGTGCTGGAAGAGAGGCTGGATGGATTCGACAGGGTAATGGAAGGCGATCTGGCCTATAAACACGCCAACGGGGCATGTTTCCTGGTGAAGGACGCGGGGGCGGAAGCCGCGAGGGCGGAATGCTTTGAAATATCCCCCAGCGGGCCGATGTTCGGGTGCGCCATGAAGTGGCCGGAAGGGCTGCCGCTGAGTATTGAAGAGAAGGTGCTCGGTGACGAGGGCCTGGTTCTCAAGCAGTTTGACCTGCCGGGCGGCCTTCGCATGGATGGGGAACGCCGCCCGCTCAGAATTCCGCTGCAGAATCCGGTCGCGGAAATGGACGGCCGCTCCCTTGTCCTCGAATTTTCTCTCCCCCGCGGCGCCTATGCAACTTCGGTTCTTCGCGAGGTAATGAAAAACTGATCTGATCGGCGCCACCTTCCGCTAGCCCTCCCTCTCCGCCCTCATCCGCCCCTTCGGGGCGCATAGCGCCGGGTGAGGGGTAGACATGAACGAAGATCCATTCCTTGGTTGCGAAAGATTAACGAAACACGGATTAATTGATGCTGTAGAGGTCGTTAGGATTTTATTTCTTGACAATTATAAAACATTATTCTATCTATTTTTACAGGGATTTATGCCAGGATTTGCAAAGATTTGAGGCGTTATAATTCCATTGTTTGAGTTTTGATTCACAGAAAAATTTTTTTCAAATAGAACAGGGAAAAAGTTCTGTTCACATTGCCGAAAATGTTTGCTGTACGATATGCGATTTATTGATATGGTTCACGACATCCGGCAATATTCTAATGCATATTAGGTGTTAAAAATGGCGAAAAAGGAAAAATCCGAATACCTGATCCAGTCAGTCTCCCATGCCCTGGACCTCCTTGAGCAATTTCACGACGAAGTTGACGAACTCGGCGTCACCGAGTTGAGCAAGCGTCTTAAGCTGCACAAGAACAACGTGTTCAGGCTCCTGGCAACTCTGGAATCCAGGGGGTATATCGATCAGAACAAGGTCACGGAAAACTACCGGCTGGGTCTGAAAACCCTCGAACTGGGACAGACGTTTGTCAAGCAGATGGGACTGCTCAGGCAATCGAGGCCCGTCCTGGAATGGCTGGTGAAACAGTGTAACGAGACGTCCTATATCGCCATCCTGAAAGATTTCGACATCATCTATCTCGATGCGGTCGAAACCGACCTGACAGTCCGGGTCGTGTCGAGGGTGGGCTCGAGGCTTCCGGCTTACTGCAGCGCGGCGGGGAAGGCGCAGCTGGCCTACCTGAGCGAGGAGGAACTGGACAAGTATTTTTCCGGCAAGGAAATGAGGCGTTACACCCGGAACACGGTAACTGATGTTGAAGGATTGAAAAAGGAGCTGAAAAAAATTACGGAAACCGGATTCTCGATTGACGATGAGGAACTGGACACGGGAGTCCGGTGCGTCGGTGCCCCGATTCGCGACTATACGAGAAGGATTATCGGCGCCGTAAGCATATCAGGTCCCTCGATGAGGCTTTCCCTTGAAAGAATCGAAAAAGAGCTGGTTCCGCTCGCCAAAAAGGCGGCGGATGAAATTTCCATGAAGCTGGGGTACCACAAGTAGGTGAGACGGTAGACGGTAGACGGTAGACGTGAAACTTCACGATTCTTACTTCTCACTTCTTACGTCTTACATCTTACGCCTTTCACTTCCTCCCACAATTCCGTTACCTTTCTCCTTGTATCTTCCGGTGTCCCCCGGTTGTCGATAATTACCTTTCCGAACCTGATTTTCTCATCCATGGGCATCTGGGCATCAATTTTCCTGAGCGCCTCGTCCCTTTCTATCCCGTCGCGTTTCATCAGTCTTTCAACCTGCGTTTCATTGTCCGCGTAAACCACCCATATTTCATCAACGGAAGACGAAAGGCCGGCTTCCAGCAGGAGCGGAACCATGTAAAAAACGGTTTCGGTGCCTTTCCGTCTTTCCTCGGCCAGCATTTCCCCGGCCAGTTTTATTATTGCCGGATGAGTGATCCTTTCCAGCAGGGCGCGCGCGTCAGGGGCCGAGAAAACGATCCTGCCGAGCGCTTTCCTGTCCAGCGTGCCGTCAGGCTGGAGAATGCTTTTCCCGAAAGCCTCGACAATCATCCTGTACGGCTCCATGCCGGGCTTGACAACCTCCCTTGCCAGCTGATCGGCATCGATGACAACGGCCCCCAATTCTTCGAGGATGCCCGCCACAAGGCTCTTGCCGGAAGCAATTCCGCCTGTCAGGCCGATTATTTTCATTGTTCGCCCCCCGCTTGCTGTTCCAGATAAAATTACACAAACAACGGATTGTGTCAACGCCACCGAATTAATGCTTTAGTATGTTAATTATTCATAACTAGGTGTGCAATTGACAAAAAATTAATACTTTCGTATGGTTTAACTATTCGTTTTCCTTGCAAAAAATAGAAGCTACCGAATTGACAGACCGGCAAAATGAGATATTAATGTAAATAATTGTAAATTTTCAAAAGCGGTTTTATTTCCTGCTTTTTGCCTAGTACTAAAGACTTCAAATACCGTCACAAATAAGTCGGAAATTTGCCCGGTTTGAAATTTGTATGCTTGCGAAAGGAGGGCCGACAGATGGTGGTCAGGGGATGTGTCCGGTTGCTGCTGTTGATGGCGCTGTTCGCGCCGCTGCAAAGCTGGGCCGTTGATATTCACGGC
>DASRZQ010000100.1:0-28676 GCA_035686205.1 Geobacteraceae bacterium | reverse complement strand
AAGGGGCAGAAAGTTCAGCAGGGCGTCAATGATTACCTGGCAAAACTGCACAAGGAAGCCAAAATAGAAATAACCAAAGGCTAGACCTTTTGAGGTGCTGATACGCAGAAAGCCCTCCCCTTTCCGGGGAGGGCTTTTTTTTATCCTGATTAGCACTAATCTTCCGCTGCCATCAAAAACTCCCTACCCTTCAAGGGGAGGGTCGGGGTGGGGATGGGTTTCTCGGCATAAAAGCACCCCCATCCCCCTCCTAGCCTCCCCCTTGAAGGGGGGAGGAATATATGTAGCGGAAGATTAGTGCTAATCAACATGGGTGGAATTCCATGGACAGCTTGAGTTGAAACCGGTAATTATCGGGCAATATTCAGAGCAAATGGAGAAATAACTTGCATTCATCTATCAGCACAAGGTTGCCCCGACTGAATTAAAGGGCGGGATATCCCGCCCTACTTCTTCATGAACATGCTCAGCAAATCGATGGGAACCGGGAAAATGGTGGTGGAGTTCTTCTCGGTAGCGATTTCGGTCAGGGTCTGCAGAAAGCGCAGTTGCAGGGACATGGGTTCGGCGGCCAGCACGGTCGCCGCCTGGGCAAGCTTCTCGGAAGCCTGCAGTTCGCCTTCGGCGTGGATGATTTTCGCGCGACGCTCACGCTCCGCTTCAGCCTGCTTGGCAATGGCGCGCATCATTTCCTGGGGAAGGTCGATGTTCTTCACCTCCACATTGGACACTTTCACGCCCCACGGGCCGGTATGGCGGTCGAGAATTTCCTGCAGTTCCTTGTTGATTTTCTCCCGGTTGGCCAGCAACTCGTCCAGTTCCACCTGGCCCAGCACGCTGCGCAGCGTTGTCTGGGAAAGCTGGCTGGTGGCGTACAGGTAGTTCTCCACCTCGACGATGGCCTTGTCGGGGGAAATAACACGGAAATAGATGACCGCCGAAACCTTTACCGTGACATTGTCATGGGTTATGACGTCCTGGGGCGGCACATCGAACGCTACCGTTCGCAGCGTCACGCGCACAAGTCTGTCAACGCCCGGGATGATGAAGAACAGTCCGGGGCCGCGGACGCCGGTCAGGCGCCCCAGCCGGAACAGAACGCCGCGTTCGTATTCGGGCAATATCCTTACGGCGCTGGCGGCAAACATTACCGCGAGAATAATCACAAAAACCAAGGGCACATAATTGAAGAGCGCATCCATTTCCCCACCTCCGATCGATATTGACAAACAAGGGCAGCCACTGGCAGTTAGCTGCCGGCCGCTAGCTGCCGCTTTTCACTTTCAGCCGCATACCTTCGACACCGGTTACCACAATCTTGTCACCCCTGGAGATGACCTGATCACTGGACGCATCCCAGTATTCTCCTCTGACGAAAACCTTCCCTTCCGGCGAAATGTCCGAATCCGCCCTGCCTTCCTCGCCGATCAGACCTTCCTTCCCCGATGACGGTTTTTGCCTGTGGGCCTTGATTGCCTTGCTGACGGCAATCGAGGCGAAAGCGGCAACACAAAACACCGTCACAAATATGACGCTCCAGGAAACCCTCAGATATGGTTCCGGAGATTCGAACAAAAGGAGCGATCCCAGTATCATGGAAATGATTCCTCCGACCGTTAGCATTCCGTGCGAGACCACCTTGACTTCGGCGATAAAGAGAATCAGGGCGAGCAGTATGAGCAGCACTCCGGCGTAATTTACCGGCAGGGTCTGGAAAGCGAAAAAAGCCAGTATCAGGGAGATGCCGCCGATAACGCCCGGCAGGATGACGCCGGGGTTGGACAGCTCGAAGAAAAGGCCGAGCATGCCCAGCATCATCAGCACGTAGGCCACGTTCGGATTGCTGATTGCGTCCAGGATTTTTTCCCTGGTGCCCATCTCATGCACTTCAATCCTGGCTCCTACAGTCTTCAGGAAAATGGTTTTCCCATCCCTGCTTATTGCCCGTCCGTTCAATTTTTGCAGGAGATTGGCCCGGCTGGACGCGATCAGATCGACGACTCCGGCTTCCAAAGCCTTTTCCGCGGCGAGAGAGGAACTGCTGCGAACCATCTTTTTCGCCTCCTCGAAGTTCCGGCCCCGTTTCCTTGCAATGCTCTCCACGTAAGCTTCGGCGTCGTTGAGCATCTTCTCCTGCATCACCTTGTCCGGCTGCTCCCCCATCGAGACGGGATGGGCCGCCCCGATGTTGGTCCCCGGGGCCATCGCGCAAACGTCCGCCGACATGGCGATGACCGCGCCGGCCGAAGCAGCCCTGGCGCCCGACGGAGACACGTATACCACTACCGGGACCGGACTGGCGAAAATCTCTTTGATGATATCGCGCATCGCCGTATCCAGCCCGCCGGGAGTGTCCATATCTATGAGGAAGAGCTTTTCCTGCCGCATGGCCGCGGCCCTGAGGTTTCTTATGACATATCCGGCCGTCACCGGGTTCACCGGACCGTTGATATTCACTACCCGCACCACCCCGTCAGCGGCATCGCATACCGTGGTCAACAGTATCAGGATCAGTAACGCATAGACCGGCAATTTCATGGTTTCCCCCGGATTCGGACAAGATTAATAGTATACCAGTCAGGTCGGGCAGTCAAATGCGGCCTTGATACTTTAGTACAACTGTGGTATTTTTACCATCGTTTAACAGGGAGTTGCAATGAAGGATCGCACAAGAATTCTTTTGATTGAAGACGAGGAACTGAGCAGGGAATCGCTTACCCTCCTTCTGAAAAACGCCGACTATGCCGTAAAGGGAGCAGAATCGGGCGAAAAGGCGATGCAGCTCCTTGCCGTCGACAAATTCGACATTATCGTTGCGGACCTTTTCCTTCCCGATTCCAACGGCATCGAAATTCTGAAAAAGGTCAAGGAGAGTTCCCCGGAGACCGAAGTCATCCTCATCACCGGCCACGCTTCCGCCGAAACCGCCGTCAAGGCCATGAAGGAAGGTGCCTTTGACTATATTACCAAGCCCCTCAATTTTGATGAACTGCAGATCATTCTCGCCAAGGCCATAGAAAAACACCAGTTGCTGAATGAAAACGTCTACCTGCGGAAACAGCTGCGCGACAAATACGGATTCGCCAGCATCATCGGCAATTCCCCGGCCATGCAGAAGGTGTACACCCGCATGAAGCGGATAGTTGCCACTGAATCCACGGTGCTCATCCTGGGAGAATCGGGAACCGGCAAGGAACTTGTTGCCAAGGCCATCCATTTCAACGGCCCCCGGAAGGAAAAGCCATTCATCGCTGTCAACTGCGCCGCCATCCCGGAGACCCTGCTGGAAAGCGAGCTGTTCGGCCACGTAAAAGGGGCGTTTACCGGCGCCATCAGGGACAAAATCGGCAAATTCGAGGCGGCCAATTTCGGCACCATTTTCCTCGACGAGATCGGCACCATGCCGATGCACCTTCAGACCAAGCTCCTCCGGGTCCTGCAGGAACAGGAAGTCGAGAAAATCGGCTCGACCAAACCGGTCAAGCTCGACGTCAGAGTCATATCCGCCACAAACATCAACCTGGAGGAAGAGGTAAAAAAGGGAAATTTCAGGGAGGACCTGTTTTACAGGCTGAACGTAATCCCGATACTGATTCCGCCCCTCAGGGAACGCACGGAAGACATTCTCCCCCTTTCCAAGCATTTCATCGAAAAATACTGCTTTGAAATGAAACGACCCCTGATGACGATTTCGAAAGAGGCCCTGGAAATGCTGGAGCTCTACCATTGGCCGGGAAACGTGCGGGAGCTGGAAAACATGGTGGAGCGGGTGGTTGCACTTACCGACGACCGGAACATAACCTTGCAGGACATCCCCACCAACATCAGGGAACATGTCATGACGAGGGTCACGGAGCGGGGCGTAGACCTGACCAGAACCATCAACGAAATTGAAAAGCAGATGATCACCGAGGCCCTTGCCCTGTCCAAGGGAGTCAAGGCCCAGGCGGCGGCAATGCTCAAACTGAACCGGACGACACTGGTAGAGAAAATGCGCCGGCTGGGAATTGAAAGTCAGTAGTAGTCAGTAGCCAGTATTCAGAAGACAGCCTTCTGCCTTCTACCTTCTGCCTTCTACCTCCAGCAGCCCCGAACGCTTCCTCTTTATTTCCGGCACCGGAACTCCCATCAACTCCAGGACTTTCACCATATCTTCCCAGACGACCCATCTCATTTCCGGCCCGTTTCTCAACAGGAACGAGGGGTGAAATGTGGGCATCAACGGTATCCCGTGATAGTCGTGGAACCTGCCGCGCAGTTTCGATATGGGCTCCCTGGTTTCGAGCAGGGTCTGGGCGGCGAACGTGCCCAGGGCCACGATCACTATGGGGCCGATGGCCTTGAGCTGCCGCAGCAGAAAAGGATGGCACATCTCGATCTCATTGGGCAGAGGGTTCCTGTTGTTGGGCGGCCTGCATTTCAGCACATTGCAGATATAGACTTCATCCCTTTTGAACCCCATCCTTTGAATCATGCTGGTAAGCAGTTCACCGGCTTTCCCCATGAACGGAATCCCCTGAAGGTCTTCATCCCTGCCTGGCGCCTCGCCGACGAAAACCAGCCGCGCGTTCGGGTTTCCGACTCCGAAAACAAGATTTGTCCTGGATCCCCCCAGGGAACAAAGGGCACAGTCCCCCAGCTCATTCCTGATATCTTCGAGGGTCTCCGTCACTCCGGCAGCCGGGGCTTGCGGACCGGCGGATTCCGGTTCGTATTCAGCATCCGGAGTTTCACGCACGGTTGCGGCGAACGAGGAAGCCCCTTCTCCGTAATATTCAGCTCCGGCGGGGTTGGCACCCGTTCCGGAAAATTTATCGGCCGATACGGGCAGACCGTCCACACCGGTATCGAGCAACTCCCGCAGATACCATTTCAAAGACTCTAATGCCTGCCGCGAATTATCATTCACCGGGCTCATCCGAAATCCCTCCAGCTTTAATCCGTGGTCCTGGCACCGACATCCTTTACATTTCCCGGATTATTTATTATTCTGAAATCCATATGTTACTTTTCCTTGCAACTTTTCTGCTGGTCCTGCTCGTCCCCCATGACGCGCTTGCCTGGGGGGCCGGGTTTCATCTCCAGCTCGGCTCCACAGTCCTGCAAAACCTGCGGCTGATCGATCCCATCATCGCTTCTGTCATATCGGAATACCCGAATGATTTCCTCTACGGCTGCATCGCCGCCGACATTACCATCGGCAAGAAATTCACCCATTACCTGCAGCACTGCCACAGGTGGTCCATCGGGCTGAAGATCCTGCAGCATACGGAAAGCAGGCTGCAAAAAGCCTGCGCTTACGGTTACCTCACCCACCTCGCCGCCGACACCATCGCCCACAATTACTTCGTGCCGTTTAAAATCATGCGCAGCTTCTCCACGCTCACCCTCAAGCACACCTACTGGGAAATGCGCTTTGAAAACCTGATCGACAAGGAAATGTGGGAGATCGGGAAAAAGGTATCCATGGAACACTACAAGCTTAACGACGAGCTGCTTCGCAACTGGGTATCCGGGACGCTGTTTTCCTTCGACACAAATAAAAAGATTTTCAATTCGATCCTGCTCCTGGGCAGGCTGGAGAAATGGCAGAAGGTATTGAAAACCCTGTCGGAAAATTCACGCTACGAGCTTGAGCCCGAAAACTGCAACGAATATGCGGCGCTGGCCGAAGAGGCGGTATTCGATTTTCTGAAGGAGACCGAGCGTTCCCGTTATTTAAATGCTGACCCGACCGGGGAAATGGCCTTGAAAACCGCGCACGCGGTAAGGAAAAACCTGCGGCTGCTGTACAAGAGCGGCAAGATAACCAGGGAGCAGGCCATCGAACAGCTGGAAGAAATAAAGGGGAAATTGCGAAATGCCATCTGTTCTCCCGAACTCCTGCAGGAAATACTCTCTCCCCGGAGAAGAATCCTTCGCCTGAGAAACAGGAATCTGCGCCAACCGGGCTGATAAGCGCGGAAACGAAATAACGGCCGGATTCCTATGCGGGTTTGCTCTTTCGCCGAAGCATGACAACCCTGTCCAGGATCAGGTCGGCAAGCTCATCTTTCCCCATGAGCGGGACGGCCTCCACATCTCCTTCCCGGAAGAGAAGTTTCACCACGTTCGTGTCCACGTTAAAACCCGCCCCTTCCTGGCTGACATCGTTGGCGACCACCATGTCGAGATTCTTCCGCTTCAGCTTCTCACGCGCGTTTTTCACCAGGTCGTCCGTTTCGGCCGCGAACCCGACAACGGTCCTGTTTCCCTTTCTTTTTCCGACCTCGGCAAGAATATCGGGATTTGCGACCAGCTTCAGCGTCAAGGATCCTTCCGATTTCTTGATCTTTCTTTCGCCCCGCGGCTCCGGCCGGTAGTCGGCCACGGCGGCCGCCTTGATGACGATTGTGCTGTCGTCGAGACGTCCGAGAACGGCTTCCCGCATCTCCGCCGCTGATGTTACCCGGATCATGTAAGCCCCGTAAGGATCTTCGAGACAGGTCGGCCCGGCAACCAGAGTTACGGCGGCGCCTCTCCGGCATGCCGCCCTTGCCAGCGCATATCCCATTTTCCCGGAAGAATAGTTGCTGACAAAACGGACCGGATCGATCTCCTCCCGCGTGGGCCCGGCCGTGACAAGCACTTTTTCACCGGCCAGATCCTTGGGAGAGAGGATGGATACTATCTCCTCAAAGATAATCCGCGGCTCCTGGAGCTTCCCCTCCCCTTCCCAGCCGCAGGCGAGCATTCCTCGCGCCGGCTCCACGAAATGATACCCGTGCCTCGCCAGCTTATCGGCATTTTCACGATAAATGGAATTCTGGTACATGTTGACGTTCATTGCCGGCGCTATCAGAACGGGCGCTTTCGAAGCCATGACGGTCGTGGTGAGCAGATCGTCGGCCAGGCCCGACGCGATCTTGCCGACAATATTGGCGGTCGCGGGAGCGATAACGATAAGGTCCGCCCGGTCCGCCAGGGCGATGTGGCCTATTTCGCGTTCGGAGATAAGACTGAACAATTCGGTATGGACCGGGTTCATGGAAAGAGTCTGGAACGTAAGAGGGGCGACGAACTCCGTGGCTTCCGAGGTCATGACGACGTGGACGTTCGCGCCGGCCCCCGTGAGGAGGCGGAGCAGCTCCACCGCTTTATAGGCGGCAATCCCGCCAGTGACACCGAGAACTATTTCTTTTCCCTGTAACATATCGCCCCACTCATCGGGATGACCGGCCGGACCGGCGCGCCGGCAGTCATCCCCTTAGATAAGGATTGCGCGCCTTTTCCCTGCCGATGGTCGTCGACGGGCCATGCCCGGGGTATACGACGGTATCATCGGGAAGGCCCAGCAGCTTGCCGTGGATGCTTCCCAGCAGGGCTTCCAGGGAGCCGCCCGGGAGGTCCGTGCGTCCTATCGACTCCGCGAACAGGGTATCCCCGGTTACCACCATGCCGTTACCATAAAAACAGCAGCCCCCGGGCGTGTGGCCGGGCGTGTGAATGACCTTCAGCTCGAGTTCGCCCACGGCTATTGTAATGCCGTCCTGGAGAAAGCCGTCGGGCGGCGGGGAATTCTCCCCTTTCACACCAAACGCCGCGGCGGCCCTGTCGGCAAGGGTCAGGAAAGGAACGTCCGCTTCATGGATCAGCAGGTCCGCCCCCGTTGCCTCCAGTATTGCACGATTCGCCCCGATATGATCGAAATGGCCGTGCGTGTTCAGCACATGGACTATTTTCAGCCCGCGACCGGAGAACGCGGCAATAATCCTTTCGGCATCGCCGCCGGGGTCGATCACCGCCCCTTCCCTGGTGCTTTCGCAACCGATTATATAACAGTTTACCCCCAACGGGCCTACAACGACACTATCGAAAATCATAAATGACCTTTCAGTATGAAGAATATTTCGGGCTAAAACAGCTCCAGGTTCTTTCCCTGCAATTTCTCGAAGGGATTGTTCCTGAAGCCTTTTTTGTCCTTGCCCGCGGTATGGTCCTCCTCATCGGAACCTGGACCGTCCTTTACGGAAGCAGCTTCGATTTCCTCCAGTTCTTCTTCCTTCAGGCAATTTTCCTTGAAAAAATAGCGGTCATACAGCCGGTGGTACGCCGTCCAGCGGGACTGGTTAATCGGCTCCTTCCTGATATGGGTCCGGATGCCGTTTATCTTCGAATCCAGATCGTCCAGGTAATTCAGGACCGTCGCCTCTATCGTCTTCGGCCGCTTCGGCGAGCCGAACTCATACTGGCCGTGGTGGGCGAGAATCATGTGTTTGAGGAGCATTGACAGCTCCGCGGGGAATCCGGGAATTGATGAGATTTTCTCCTGCACCATCTCCGTGCCGATGGTTATGTGCCCCAGCAGCTTGCCTTCGTCGGTATAGTCGAATGAGCGCAGATATGTCATTTCCCTGACCTTGCCGACGTCATGGAGCAGCGCGCCGGCCACCAGAAGGTCGCGATTCAGCCCGGGATAAAGGGGAACAATGAGGTCGACCAGTTTTGCCACGGCCAGCGAATGCTCCAGGAGGCCGCCGAGATAGACGTGATGCATGCCCTTGGCCGCGGGAGCTATCCGGTACAGGGCCAGGAATTCCTGGTCGGTGAAGAAGGAGGAAAGAAGCTCCGACATGTGCCCGTCGGAAATTGAGGAAACAAGGGCCAGAAGCTCTTCAACCATCTCTTCGCCGTCCCGCTCCGCCTCGGGCAGGAAATCGGCAAGTGCGACATCCTTATCTGGCACTCTGGACAGTTCGCTGATAATAAGCTGCATTTTCCCCAAATAAACCGAGGCCTTGGATTGTATCGAAATAAAATCGTCCTTTTCAAACAGTGACGATATAATATCGACATTGTCCCACACCCGCCCCTCGATTTCGCCGCTTTTGTCCATCAGGTGCAGCGTCATGTATGGCTTGCCGTTTTTTGCCATGGCCATGGTCTTTTCCTTCACCAGAAAGACCGAACTGACCTGGTCCCGGTCCTTTATCCCGCTGACGAAAATCTTGCTCAAAATACGCTCCCTCCGCTTTCAATAATCCCCCGGGCGATCATGTCGGCCGCCCTTATGCCGTCAAGTGCGGCGCTCATGATCCCTCCCGCATAACCGGCACCTTCCCCGACCGGATACAAACCTCCGATGTTTACGGATTGCATGTCTTCTCCCCTGACAATCCGGACCGGCGCGGAAGTCCTTGTTTCGACCCCCGCCAGTGCCGCCTCTTCGGTGATGAAGCCGCGCATCTTCCGGTCGAAATGGAAGATGCCTTCCCTTATGGTTTCCGCCACGTAACCCGGCAGCGCCTCGTTCAGGTCCACCTCGCGAACCCCCGGCCGGTAGGTGCATCTTACTGTCCCAGACCCGCCTTTTCCGAGAAAGGGCATGAGACCCTGGGCCGGAGCATAATAATCGCCGCCGCCCAGGAGAAAAGCCTTTCTTTCCCAGTGCCGCTGGAACTCGACCCCGGCAAGGGGGCCGTCACCGTTGAAGTCGTGTTCCCCCACCGGGACCACCAAGGCGCTGTTGGCGAAGGGGGAGTCACGAAGATAATTGCTCATGCCGTTTGTCACGGTCATGCCCGGTTCCGAGGAACCCGCTACGACAACTCCTCCGGGACACATGCAAAACGAATAGCAGGAGCGCCTGGTCACGGGGTTATTGTATGCCAGGGCATAGTCGGCCGCCGGCAGTCCGGGATGTCCGGAGAAGCCATACTGGATGCGGTTTATCAACTCCTGGGGATGTTCGATTCGAAAACCCACGGCAAACGGCTTCGGCTGGACGGCCACCGAACGGCGCAGCAGCATTTCATAAGTGTCGCGGGAGCTGTGACCGGGCGCCAGCACCAGATGATCGCAGGCCAGTTCGTCACGGTTATCGAGAATAACCGCGGCGAGCCGGTCGCCCCGGCGGACGATATCGGTCAACCGGCAGCGGAAGCGGATCTCGAAACCCGCGGCCGCCAGGCCCTCCCTTATTTTCCTGACAACGGTTCTCAGCCTGTCCGTGCCGATGTGCGGCTTGCCCAGGGACAGTATCTCGCGGGGAGCTCCGAACTCGACGAGTTTTTCCAGCGCGTATTCGAGGTTTTCATCTCTAACCCGCGTCGTCAGTTTTCCGTCCGAAAAAGTGCCGGCCCCTCCCTCGCCGAACTGGACGTTGCTCTCCGGATCAAGTGCCCCACCGGACCAGAACGACTGGACGTCCCGCAGCCTTTCTTCCACTGGCTTGCCGCGCTCGACGATGGTGGCCGCAAGCCCGAACTCGGAGAGCCTTATCGCCGCGAACAGCCCGGCCGGGCCCATTCCAACGATGACTATCTTCCCCTTGCCGCCTGTCCGGGGAAAAGTCCTTTTTTCAGCTTGTTTCACTACCTGGACGTCCGGGTCGTTGCCGAATCTCCGAAGGAAAGCGGCCTCATCCCTGAGGCTAAATTCGACGGCGCAAATGTATTTTATGGATGACTTTTTCCTTGCGTCCAGTGACTTGCGGGTAATCCGGAAACAGCTTATTTCATCGCTGTTCAGGGAAAACCTCCGAATCAGTTTTTCCTTCAGGGAATTTTCATCTTCTCTGTAATCGAGGGCAAGATTGCGTATTGACAACGGCACCGGAACACCTTTAACTTGAAGCTCTCTCCAGGCTTCTCCGATATATGAGCTGCTCGACGATGATTACCACATCCAGCGGCTGAGTGGATTTGGGGATATGGATCCTGGCGCCCATATCCGGCAACTGATGCTCGTGCGGCTCCCCCCTGAACATCGAAGTCATCAGTATCATAATCGGAACCTTGTCGCCCGCCAGTCTTACTATTTCGAGGCAGGTGCTGACTCCCCCGATGTTCGGCATGATCAGGTCGGATATGACCACGTCCGGCGAGTGGTCCAGAAAGGCCCTGATGCCCGTAATACCGTCGGCGGCCGTGGTCACCGCGAAGCCGTTTTCCTCGAAGGCTTCAGACATTATTTTCAGAAAAAGGGGATCGTCGTCAATTATGAGAATTTTAGCGGGACGGTTTTCCATGATCACCTCTGGAGCAAGTCAGGGAATACTACAATATTATGCCGTGAAAGGAAAGTAGAAAGGGTTTACTGCGGCGGCTGGCCGGTCAAAGGCAGAGTGATGCTGAATGTTACGCCTTTTTCTGGGTTGTTTTCAGCCTCTATCCGGCCATGATATGTTTTTACGATTCGCAGAACTACGGACAGTCCCAATCCGGTACCGATTTTCTTCGTGGTGTAGAAAGGGTCGAAAATCTTGTTCAGGTTTTCCTGTGGAATCCCCTTTCCGGTATCCGATACTTTTATGAATATTTCCTTTTCGTTGTGGTCGAGCGAAACGGTCAAGGTGCCGCCGTCATGCATTTCTTCTATCGAATTTACGAAGAGATTGCTGAATATCTGCTCTATTTCCAGAGGGTCCGCGTCTATTGCGGGAGGGATCCCTTTGTAATCGCGCATTACCGAAATCTTGTGCATGTCGATCCTGGATTTGAAAAGTCCCAGGGTCTCGTCTATGATTTTGTCGATCAGGACCTCTTTGATTTCGAACTTGGGGCGCTTTACCGCGTCCAGGAGTTTGCGCAGTATCCCGTCTATGCGCGAGATTTCCTTCATAATCTTTTCAGTGTAATCCAGCTTTTCCGGATCTTCCAGACCGCTTCTGATGAGCTGTATGAACAGAGAAATGGAATTCAGCGGGTTTCTTATTTCATGGGCCATGCCCGCCGAGAAAAACCCGAGCGTTGACAATTTTTCCGTCTGTATTATCTCCGCCTGAGCCCGTTTCAGCTCGATCGTCTTCTCCTGCACCCTTGCTTCGAGCTCCCGGTTCCATCCTTCAATTTCCCTGAGCAATTTTTCGCGCTCGCAGAGCAGTTCGCGGTTTTTCAACTCCACGCGCCGGATCTGCAGGACTTTTTGCACCCTTTCAATCAGGTCCTTGTTGACAAAAGGCTTGAGGATGTAATCCGACGCGCCTGCTTTCATGAGCTCGACGGCAATTTCCTCGCTCCCCTTTCCGGTGAACATTATCACGTATGTGTCGGGAAAGCGGCGCTTGATCTCTTTCAGAGCGGAAAAGCCGTCCATGCCGGGCATCATGTAGTCGACGATGGCCAACTCCGGACTTTCGGTTTCTATAATGGACAACGCCTCCATCGCGCTGGATGCCACGAGCGCCCTGAATCCGCGGTTCCGAAGAAGGATCGAAATGAGATCCAGGTTCAGCTTTTCATCGTCAACAACAAGGATCGTACTTTTTTCCGAAGCTTTCGTCATGCGGAAACCTTCCATCTGGGACTTGACTCCCGGCGCCGCGCAAGGTATCAGGACCACGGCGGCGGTCTGACATTCATCAGCTCAAATGCGGTTTTACGCCGGAATGCTTATTCACGAACAAGATCTAAATCAGTTATCTGAAACCGGCAACCGACCTGATCCGCAAACCTGCGAGCTTTTGAATTCCCGGGTTGTCTTTGCGTCTTTGCGCAAGGAAATGCTGCTTTTAGAAATGAAAATTTGACATACTATACTAAAAGAGAGATTTCTTGCAACATGAAAAAAGGCAGCCGCCAGCTGCCTTTTGATTTGTCATTTTGAACTTTTTATCTCAGGCGCCGCTTTCCGACGGGCGAACAGTCATGACCGGGCATACTGACTTTCTGACTACCCTTTCGGCGGTGCTGCCGAAAAGCAAGTGGTCGATACCGGCACGACCGTGGGTCCCCATTACAATAAGATCGACCTGCTCCTCATCGGCTTTCTTCAGGATTTCCTCGTAAGGTATGCCGGAAACCGTTAACTTTTCATAGTTCCGGAAACTTGCCAGTTTCCTGTCGCAGAACTTGTCCATCATCTTTTCGGCGCTAAGGGCGATTTCCCGTTCGATCGAATCGAAGGATATGTGCGGGACGTAGAATCCGCGCAGGTCTACGGGTTCATTGATGACATGGATAATGATCAGTTTCGCGTTGAATTTCCCCGCAAGGGACATGGCATAGTCAAACGCATACTCGGAGATTTCGGAAAAGTCGGTCGCAAAGAGTATCTTCTTGAATTCCTTCATAACAGGCTCCCTTCGGTCGCGGATTATGGGGGTGACTGAAAACCTCGGGAACTGCCGTCAGCGGCCTGTAACGCAATGCCACCGACTTTAAGATGCGAAATAACACACCCAAGCAATTTTCCAAATTTCCGGCGACGTTTTCGCTCCCCGTCAATGAACGGTTTCCCGCAAGACTTTTTTCAGTATAAGCTTGAGTTCATCGATTTTTACAGGTTTATTGATGTATTCGAAGGCCCCAAGATTCATTGCTTCAAGGTACGATTCCACGCCCCCGTAAGCGGTTATCATTATGACATTAGTCTTTGGAAAGTTCTTGTTCAACTCCCTGAGGAATGAAATGCCGTCCATCTCGGGCATGTTGATATCGGTTACAATTATGTTGACCGTTTGCTGGCGGAGGTAGTTCAGAGCTTCAAAGCCGTTTGCTACGCTGTCCACAAGAAAACCTTCCTTTGAAAGAAGCCTCGTAAGAGCTATCCGTGCATTTTCTTCATCATCAACAACCAGAATTCTAGCAGCGCTTTTTGCCAAAGGAACACCCAAATTTATGAAATTATTAGCCAAATTACTCGTGATTAAGTGTAACATCGGCGCTGGTTCTGTCAAGCGGAGGCGCCTAAAATCCAACTCCGCGTCACTGGACGACTCCACCCGGTTTCAGCAGAACATGCGCGGATTCTCCTTTTTTTCCAAAAGTCTTGAGTGTTTTGCCATCCAGTTCCACCTCGACGCCTCCGGCGTTTCCAACGTCGAGGCTGATGCTCTTTTCGCCTTTCCACTCGATCAAATCCCCGGACTTCAAATCATAATGCTGCGAAACGGCATCGTCTATGGTGATATCCAGCCAGCCGTCCTCGACAACTTTTATTTTGAGCACCATCCCTTTCGAGGACGCGGCGGGGGTGGCCGGAACCTCCGGAGTGCCGGCTTCCGTTTCGCCAGCCTGCTGTTCCTGCTGTTCCTGCGGTCGGACATTTTCAGAAGTATTCACGTTTTCACCGGCAGGCATGACGGGGACCGAAGGCTTCGCGGCGGACGAAATCACGGGGAAATATTCCTTGCCGGCGTTTTCCTTTGTCGGAGAAGGAACGAACAAGTAGGATATGGCCAGGGCAGCAGCGACAACAAGGGCGACAGTGAATATGTACAGCCATTTATTGCGTTCTGATGGTTTCCTGACTTTTTCGGGTTTCTTTTCGATTTTTTCTTTTGCAGTCTGAAGTGCGTCCTGGTCGTCGGAACAGGTCACGGTATCGGACAAATCCTTCTCATATGCCTGAAAAATCCGGTTTTCCGGAATCTTGAGATAAGCGGCGTACGCACGAAGAAAACCCTTTACGTATACCGCGCTCGGCAACCTGTCATAGAGCCCTTCTTCCAGCGCGGCCAGGTGCCCTTTCCCGATTCGCGTTACCCGGGCGGCGTCATCGAGGCTCAGGCCGAGCCCTTCGCGTGTTTCCCTGAGAAGGGTACCGGCAGAGTTTTCTTTTTTTTCATCAGCGCATGTCGACATAGTATCTCATTTCAACATGTCCAGATTTTCCCTGGCCAATTGCCCGATTTCCAAATCAGGCACGATGCGGACCACTTCCCTGAAAGCCGTTTTGGCGGACTCGTTATCCTTTTTCTTCAAATATGCCAGGCCGAGGTAATAATATGCTTTCGCATAGTTGTTATTCAGGGAAATCGCTTTTTTGTATTCCATGATGGCCAGGTCGGTTTTCCCAGATTCAAAGTAAACCCTCCCCAGGTCAAGTCTGGGTATGGGATTACCGGGATTGCCGGCCACGGCGGAACGAAAAATCGACAATGCCTTTTCATTATCACCTTTGCCGAAGTAGGCTCTCCCAAGGTTAATCATGGCCGTTTCCTGGTCGGGATAAAAAATGTCGTCGGCTACTATCCTGAACTGCTGGATTGCGTTATCCCAGCGGTTCATGGCCAGGTAGCACAGGCCCAGATTGTTTCTCGCTTCGGAGAAATCCTGCTTTATGGATAAGGCCTTCTTGAACCTCTGTTCGGCCAGCTCGAACTTGTTTTTTTTGAGGTAAGCCTGGCCGAGGGAATTCAAAACCTTCGGATCGTCCGGCGTGAGCTTCTCCGCTTCGGTAAGCTCTATGAGAGCGTTGGTGATATTGTTCTCCTTGAGGGAGGAAAGGCCCATTTCGTAATGGTATGTAGCCTGTTTATTTACGGACTCGGTCGTTGCACAGGACGCAAGGATAAGTACCGCAACAAGAAAATACGGCAGAGGATGTTTCATGCTTGTCACCTCTATTTGTGGAGATGAATCCCCGGGGGATTACAGAGGGCTTCCCATTTCCGGAAGCCCTTCAAAATGGGTCATTGCCTTAAGACTGCGGTAACGCTCTACTATCTCGTTGTAATTGAGTTTTTTCAGTCTGTTCAGGCTGAAGTCCTCAACAGTAAAAGATGCCATGACGCTGCCGAATATTATCGCCCTGCGCACGCCTTCATCGGATGTGTCGCCCGTATTGGCAAGATACCCCATGAACCCGCCCGCAAAGGTATCCCCGGCGCCGGTCGGGTCGAAAACCTCTTCCAGAGGATAGGCGGGCGCGGAAAAGATTGAGGAACGGGTAAACATCAGGACGCCGTATTCCCCCCGCTTGACGATCAGTGTTTTGACCCCGATATCCAGCAGTTTCCTGGCGGCCTTGACCAGGTTCGGCTCCTGGGAAAACTGCCTGGCTTCGGCGTCGTTTACTATAAGTATATCGACGTTTTTCACCACATTGCGAAGAGACTCGGGTTTTGAAGATATCCAGTAGTTCATGGTGTCACTGGCGACTATCTTCGGGCTGTCGACCTGGCTGAGGACTTCCATCTGCAGGTCAGGATCGATATTGGCAAGGAAGAGATAATCGCTGTCGGCATAGGACTCGGGGATCCTGGGTTTGAAGGTCTCGAACACATTAAGGTGAGTAGCCAGCGTCTGGGCCTCGTTGAGGTCGTATCCGTATCTGCCCTGCCAGTGGAAGGTCTTGCCGGAATCTCTGGCCAGCCCTCGCAGGTCAATATTCCGCGATGAGAGAAAATCGATATGCTCCTGGGGGAAATCCTCTCCGATGACGGCGACAAGATTCACGTCCGTGAAAAAACTGGCCGAAGTTGAAAAATAAACCGCCGAACCGCCAAGCACATTATCAACCTTGCCGAAGGGAGTTTCTATCGAGTCGAAGGCCACTGAACCCACTACAAGAATACTCATGACATCTCCTTATGCATTGCTCATGACCGAAAAAAGGTCGGAATAAATTCAATGATACGCGCCACGGCGATTGTCGGATGCGGAGATTTTCGAATTCAGGAGCCGGCAAGGTATTCAAAATCTCTGCATTTCCGACTTCCGGCTAAAGATACTTCCCTATGATAATATCAAGGTTTGCCCTGATCCGTTCCGGAATCACCGTCTTGTCGGTTATGATGGCAAACCGCAGAGCGGACGCACAGTCGCATTTTCGATTCGAGCCCACATGCCGTACGGCATTTTTAATGATATTCTTGGCCATGGCCACGTTCTGCCTGATGATTGTCAGGATCGCGTCCACTGAAACGTCCTCGTGCGACTCAAACCAGCAATCGTAATCGGTCGCAAGGGCAATGACACCATAGCATATCTCCGCCTCCCGCGCCAGCTTTGCTTCGGGAATGTTCGTCATGCCGATGACGGAAACGCCGAAACCGCGGTACATGTTCGACTCGGCCCGGGTGGAAAAGGCCGGGCCTTCCATGCAGATGTACGTGCCGCCCCGATGGGCTTCGGCACCGGCTTCCAGGGAAGCTTTATAAAGGATATCGCACATGTCCGTACACACAGGGTCGGCGAACTGCACATGGGCAACGATACCGTTGCCGAAAAAAGTATTGATTCTGGTTCCGTTGGTGCGGTCGATAAACTGGTCGGGGATGACTATATGCCCTGGCGCAATCTCTTCTTTCATGCTGCCCACGGCTGAAACCGATATGAGGTGAGTTACCCCGAGTTTTTTCATGCCATACACATTGGCTCTGTAATTTACTTCCGATGGAAGAAGCCTGTGGCCCCGGCCATGACGCGGAAGAAACACCATTTTAACGCCGTCCAGCACTCCGGTTATGAATTCGTCCGACGGCGCGCCGAACGGCGTATCCAGTCTGACGCGGCCGACTTCGTCAAGCCCTTCCAGTTCGTAGAGTCCGCTGCCGCCAATGACCCCGATGATGTTTTCTTCCATTCTTCCTCCAAAACAAGAATCATTCAAACTGCGTGAAATATTTTTTACCGAATAATCAGTCGGCCAATATTTGCTCAACGCTTAACCGGTCTTTGAATCCGCGCTTCCGGTCCTTTTCTCCAGTTTGCCTTTGAGCTGACCGCAGGCTGCCGATATATCGTCTCCTCTGCTGGCGCGGGTGATTACGGTTATATTTCTGTCCAGAAGATATTTGTGAAACAGATCAATTGCGCCCTGTGCGGGGCTTTTGTACGAACACCCCTCGAATTCGTTGAAAGGAATAAGGTTGACCTTGGCCGGGATGCCGTGGATAAGCTTCACGAACCTTTTGGCGTCTTCAATGGAGTCGTTGACGCCGCCGATGAGGACATATTCAAAGGTTATCATGCGCCTCGACGGAAGGGGGAATTTTCTGCACGCGGCAAGAAGCTCCCCGAGCGGATATTTCCTGTTGACTGGCATAAGAACGTCGCGCTGTTCGTCAGTTGTCGCATTGAGGGATACGGCCAGGTTTACCGTTACGGATTTCCCCAGTGTTTCCATTTCGGGCAAAAGCCCGGAGGTGGAAACCGTTACCCTTCGATTCGAAAACTGCAGCCCGTCCGGATCAATAAGTATTCTGATCGCCTTTATGACGTTCCCTAAATTTGCCAGCGGCTCTCCCATGCCCATGAAAACAATGTTCCGGATATCACGGGTCGCCTTGATGGCGCACACCTGATTGACAATTTCTGCGCAAGTGAGATTACGTTCGAGACTGAAGCTGCCCGTAAGGCAAAATCGACAACCCATGGCGCATCCGATCTGGCTGGAAATGCAAAGGGTATTCCGTTCCTCGTCGGGTATCAGTACCGATTCCACGCACTTGCCGTCGGAGAGCCGGAACAGATATTTGCGCGTTCCGTCGGCCGAGATTTCCTCGGCTTCCGGCCGCAGCGAGCTCACACAGGCGCGCGCGGAAAGCTCGTTCCTGAAATCCTTCGAGAGGTTTGTCATCAGATCGAAATCGGCAACATTTTTCTGATAGATCCATTTGAAAATCTGTTTGGCGCGGTATTTTTCCTTGCCGAAGCCCTGGAGAAAAAGTTCAAGTTCCTCGACGCTGAAATTTTTCAGATCTGCTTTATTCATGTCCGGGATACGAAAAAGCCCTTCTTGGAGAAGGGCCGGTCTTTCATACGTTTCGCTCTATTCCGCAAGTTCTACCCGGCTGAAGAAATATGGTATTTCATACGCCGCCGATTCCGGTGAATCCGAACCGTGAACACAGTTTTCCTCTATGCTCAGGCCGAATTCGTTCCTGATCGTGCCCGGGGCCGCAGCAGCGGGATTTGTCGCTCCCATGAGTTCACGCCACGCCGGTATTGCATTCTCCTTCTCCAGAACAAGCACGATTATCGGGCTTCTGGACATGTAAGCGCAGAGGTCTTTGAAAAAAGGGCGTTCCCTGTGAACATAGTAGAAACCTTCCGCTTTTTCCACATCCAGACGAACCTTCTTCAATCCGATTATTTTGAAACCGGAGGATTCGATTTTATCCACTATCTTGCCTGAAATATTCCTCTCGACAGCATCCGGTTTTATTATAGCCAGTGTTTTGTTCAATGGATCCTCCAGAGTTGATTTTAGCCAAACCAAACTTTTTTAGTAGCATTCGGCGCGCTTATTGTCAAGCAGATTCGCGTAAAAAAAGCCCGCGGACATTTCCGCGGGCTTTTCATCCTTAAAAGGTAGGTTTCTTGCCAGTTACTTCTTCTCGGCAGGAGCTGCAGGAGCTGCAGGAGCCGGGGCCTGAGCTGAAGACATAGGAGCCTGGGCAGGAGCTGCAGGAGCAGTAGCCTCAGGAGCCGGAGCCGGAGGAGCCTCTTCTTTTTTCTTGCAACCAGCTACGAAAGCCAAAGCAATAACAAGGCACAGAGCTAATGAAATCAGTTTTTTCATTGACGTTATCACCTCTTTTCTTTTTTGATTACCAAATCCGCGCAAGGCGCGTGGTTTTTTTTAACAGCAAACAAGTGGCGAATATACTAGCTTTGAATGAAATGTCAAGATTTTTTTGCCCCTGCGTACCGTTTTTCAGCACAACAATAACGCTTCCGCGGCGGTGTAATGGATAAAATTTAATTATTCCGGCATCTTAAACAAACATAAAAGCAAATTTATTCAATGCCTTAGACAATCACGTCAATCCACCCCGAACTTCAAGAACAATTTTTCGTAATGCAACCTTTACGAGCTTTCAAAATGTGACAGTAACAATATCGCCTTAAAGGAGAAAGGTTCATCAACATTATCCTCCGGCACCTGACTGACAGATACGGATATGCAAAAACAAAAAAATGGTGTATATCATCTGCTTAAACAACAATGCACGGGGAGGCAGAGTGAACAGAAATCTGTCAGATGCAGAAAAACAAAAACTCCTTGTAGTTGCACGGGAATCCATCGTCAACCACATAAAAGGAAATCCGGTGCCGAAGTATGATATCGCAGAAGAAAACCTCAAGGCGAAAAGCGGCTGTTTCGTTACCATCAAGATCGATAACAAACTCCGCGGCTGCCTTGGCCAATTCACGTCCGACAGGCCCCTTTACCACCTGGTCAGGGAGATGGCCATTGCCGCGGCTACGCGCGACCCGCGATTCTACCCGTTGACAAGCGAAGATCTGGAAAACATCGACCTTGAGATATCAGTGCTCTCGCCGCTGAAAAAAATCGACTCCATTGAAGAGATCGAGGTCGGCAAACACGGTCTGTACATTGAAAAAAACTTTTATCGCGGCGTTCTGCTGCCACAGGTCGCAGTCGAGTACGGCTGGGACAGAAACACGTTCCTGGAGCAGACATGCCTCAAGGCCGGCCTTGAAAAAAATGCCTGGAAAGAGGAAGCCGAAATATATATTTTCAGCGCGGAAGTATTCGGCGAATCATGATTCGTCGTCATCCCCGCCACAGTCTTCTCCGACGGCATATTTTTCCAACATGTCCGTGGTGATGGATTTCGGACGCTCTATGGGATAACCCAGGGCACGGTCCCAAATAATATTCGAAAGGACTCCCAAGGCACGACCAACAGCAAACAGAACGGTATAGTAATCATAGTCGGTTATCCCGTAATACCAGTGCACAACCCCTGACTGCGCGTCGAGGTTCGGCCACGGGTTCTTGGCCTTGCCGTGCTCCATCAAAACCCCCGGCGCAACCTTGTAGATCATCTTCACGATCTTGAACAACTCATAATCAGGTAGATGCTTCTCGCAAAAATCCATCAGCGCGGTGAACCGCGGATCGGTTTTTCTGAGGACCGCATGGCCATAGCCGGGAATCACCTGGCCGCTGTTCAGCCTCTCCCAAAGGAATTTCCGCAGATCTTCCTCCGTGGGCACTTTGCCCAGATGGTGCAGCATGTCCTGTATCCAGCGGAGGACCTCCTGGTTCGCCAGGCCGTGCAGCGGCCCTGCTAGCCCGTTGAATCCGCTTGACAGGCTGTAATATGCGTCCGACAGCGCCGAGGCCACCAGATGTGTAGCATGAGAGGACACATTTCCGGACTCATGGTCGGAATGGAGGATGAAGTTCATGCGAGCGACATCGTCGTACGGCCTAGGGATGCCCATCATATGGGCGAAATTGGCGCCCATGTCCACGTATTCGCCGGCAGGGATTATGGTGTCGGAGCAGTATTTCATTCGATAGATGTACGCGGCAACGGCGGGAAGACGCGCGAGGATGTTTGCACAGTCTTCATACATCGGGTCCCAGTAATCGGCCTTCGGAAGTCCGTCGATGTATCGCTTTGCAAAGATGGATTCTCTCTGCATCGCCAGGACCGCGGCAGACAACAGCGTCATGGGATGGGTGTCCCTGGGCATGGCGCGCAGGATGTCGAACACGTAATGCGGCACCTGGGATCTGGCGCTGAAATCTTCGATGACGGCAAGCGTTTCGTCCATTGTCGGCACTTCGCCGGTGAGCAGGAAATACCAGAACCCTTCCACGTACGGGTATTCGCAGCCGGGGACGTGGGGCAGATCGTTAAAGGTCTCGCCGATGGTCTTTCCCCGGAAACGTATCCCTTCCAGGGGGTCGAGGTAGGAGATATCGGTAACCAGGCATTTTACATTCCGGACGCCGCCAATGCACTGGCCTATGGTGACATGGTCGATGACAACGTCTTTATTTTCCTTGAGCAGCCTTTTCATCCTTGGGCGATGGGCATTTATCTTCTCGAACAATCTTTGCTTCAGTGAAATCATCCGTGAGGTCTCCTGATCGGCAAAATAAGCTCCATTAAAATCTCAATGCTCGAATCCATCCCCAGATAAGCAGACAGACAATCATGTTTGGATTATAGATAACGGCTAGAGAATTACAAGGTCCTCGCTGGAAAAGGTAAGCTGTTCCAGGCCGGCATTCGAAAGGTAAAAAGTATTCTCGATGCCCGCAGCCCCCACGCCCGGAAAGACGAGCTTCGGCTCGAAGGCAAAGACCATCCCCGGTTCCATCCGCATCTCGGTGAATCCCTTAGCCAGAAACGGGTATTCGTCGATCTCTATGCCTATGCCGTGCCCGATGAAAGAGACCTGCGCTCCCTTGCCGCCCATGAAGTGGTCCATGTAGCCGCGCACTACGGCCAGATCCGCACAAGCATCGTATATGTCTCCCCAGACGGCCCCCGGCGCCGTTATTTCCTTCATTTTCTCCTGTACGGCAAGCATGTCTTCATATGCCTTGCGCAGCAGGTCGGGAATGCCTCCCACGGCAAACATCCTCGTCTGGTCAACCAGGTAGCCGTCGACGCTTCCGGCAAAATCTATGATGACCGGTTCGTTGCGTCGGACCGGCTTGAAGCCGGCGCCCTGCCCGAAAGAGGGGCTGAGCCCCATGCCACCCAGCGGCGTATCGGTATATGCCGGAGCTGCGCCGTCCGCGCCGGAAATGGTATGCCCGAACAACATTTCCCCATTGAAGGACCTCATCCTGATAAGCCCAAGGTGGCCCTGAAGCCTCGCCGTGTTTTCAAGCCCGGCGGTAATTTCCAGCTCCGTCCTGCCTTCCTCGATAACCTCGCAGGCCTTGCGGTAAACCGAATCCACCTGGCGGGAGGCATCTCTCATTATCCCGATTTCATAGGCCGATTTAATCATCCTCACCCTGCGAATCATTTGGGAAGCGTCGCGAAAATCTCCTTCGGGAAATACTTTCCGGTACCTGTCGAAAAACGCGACGGGTAATACATCCAGCTCCATTCCTATCCGCTTCGGTTGGGGATAACCGTATTCCGACAAAATACGGGGCATCTCGCGCATTGAGGCAAACGGTATGATCACTTCAAGGGCGGATTCTCTCAGTGCCCGATGGTAATCCCTTCTGACCATGTAAACAGGCCGTCCTTCCACGGGAACATAGAGATTGCCCGATTGTATGGTGCCTGTAAAATAAAAAAGGTCGGCGTTCTGCAGGATGATCACCGCATCCAGTCCTTCGGACTCCATTACCCCCTGAAGCCTCATGAGTCTTGCATCAAGCTCGCTTTTCGGTGTCAGACGCATCGAAATTCTCCACGATTCAGAATCCGGAATTCAGTATTCAGAACAAATAACCGATAAAACATATCCAATCTACCTTCTACCTTCTGACTACTGACTACGCCGTCACCCCCGCGTCCTCCAGCTGCAACTCGCGGATAGCCATTTCCCTGAGCTTGAATTTCTGAATCTTGCCCGAAGCCGTCATTGGAAACGAATCGACAAACTTGACATATTTGGGCACCTTGTAATTGGCTATCCTGCCCCGGCAAAAATCCCTGACCTCATCCTCGGTCATCTCGATTCCCGGCTTCACCTTGACCGCCGCCATGACCTGTTCGCCGTACTTGCGGTCCGGGACCCCGTATATCTGGACGTCCGATATTTTCGGATGGGTATATAGGAACTCCTCGATCTCCCTGGGGTAGATGTTTTCCCCGCCCCTGATTATCATGTTCTTGATGCGGCCGGTTATCTTGCAGTAGCCGTTTTCGTCCATGATTGCCAGATCTCCGGTATGGAGCCATCCGTCCTTGTCTATGACTTTGGCCGTCTCCTCCGGCATCTTGTAATATCCTTTCATGACGAGATATCCGCGGGTGCACAACTCGCCCTGCTTGCCGGGAGGCAGCGTCGCCCCGGTCTCGATATCGACTATCTTCACCTCCACGTCGGGAAGCGCCCTGCCCACGGTGCTTACCCGAATTTCCACGGGATCCTCGGTCCTTGTCTGGGTGATTACCGGCGAGGATTCCGTCTGTCCGTAAGCAATGGTGATTTCGGTCATGTTCATTTCCCGGACGACGCGTCTCATAACTTCTATCGGACAGGGGGAACCGGCCATGATGCCGGTCCGCATGCTTGAAAGGTCGAAACTTCCGAAATCCGGATGCTCAAGCTCGGCGATGAACATGGTGGGCACGCCATGAACCGCGGTACAGCGTTCATTTTCCAGGGTCTTCAGCACCCTGAGCGGGTCGAAGGTCTCCACGGGCAACATGGTGGTCCCGTGCGTCACGCATGCCATGACGCCCAGCACGCAGCCGAAACAGTGGAAGAACGGGACAGGTATGCAAAGCCGGTCTTTCTCGGTGAATTTCATGCATTCACCGATATTGTAACCGTTGTTGACGACGTTGAAATGGGTAAGCATCACTCCCTTGGGGAAACCGGTCGTTCCCG
This sequence comes from Geobacteraceae bacterium, assembly GCA_035686205.1. Taxonomy (GTDB): domain Bacteria; phylum Desulfobacterota; class Desulfuromonadia; order Geobacterales; family Geobacteraceae; genus CAIWTU01. The sequence continues at coordinate 4,677 of DASRZQ010000100.1, read as the reverse complement.
AAGTATACTGCATGTTGATGACTTCTCCCGGGGACAGGCCCCTTTCGGCGTCGTCAAGCATGGCGTCGGAAACTCCAGTACCCATTTCAACAATGTCGTTGAAATTGAACATTCCGTCCGGAGTCTCAGAACCGATGAAAACCACCTTTTTCAGGTAAGGCAGTTTTTCGCAATCGAGCCGGCCGGGGACGGCCTTTCTTAACTCCGGCGCAACCGAATAGAGAGTTTCCGGATAATCGGTATCCTTGAAGCTTTTTACCAGGAAGAGGGTATTCGAGTCTGACTGGTGAAGAATATATTCAAGCTCGGCGGCTTTATAACTCGTGTTGATGGTGACCAGAACGGCACCTATTTTCGCGGTGGCAAACTGGAGGATGACCCACTCGGGGACATTGTTCGCCCATATGGAAATGTTGTCCCCCTTTTTCACGCCCATGGCCAGCAACCCTTTGGCAACCTGCCTGCAAACCTGGTTGAACTCTCTGTAGGTATGGCGAATGCCTCGATCAGGGTAGACCAGGGCTTCATTGCCGGGAAAACGGTCCGCAATATGATCAAGCAAACCTCCGACAGTAAAATCAAGCTGTTTCCCCATAAAACATCCTCCCGATAAATTAATGACAATACATTCAAAACTATCTGCAACATGTTGATTTAAATAAGTTTTTATGCATTAACACAGCATTTGTTACAAGTCAAGATATATAAAACAAAGTATTATTTTTTTACGTCGACCCTCCCGCGACCTTTACGGTCGGCAAATAATATCCCATTGAAACAATGTTAGTACACTGTTTTTTCTTTTTTCTCCCGGAATATTTCACAATACGGCGATCATGACTGCCCAAAACTTGGGCAATCCGCTATTTTGTGTGGTATTATTAACCCTTCTGTAACAGTCAACATTATTTTCCACAGGACTATCCACAGAAGATGTGGAATGCCTCTGAATTGCTTGTTTTTATTGATTATTTTACACAGTTGTAACATATTCGTAATATTCCCGGCCTAAAATGCCTCTAAAGAAAGGGCCATTGAAATGAAATCAATTCTTGTTATCGAAGACGAGAGAGATTTGGTGGAGTTGATATCCTTCAATCTCGAAAAGGAGGGATATCGCGTCATGACGGCAACGGACGGCGCATCGGGGCTGGAGACCGCCCGAAACAGCCTGCCGGACCTGATCCTGCTTGATCTGATGCTTCCCGGAATCAACGGAATCGAAATCTGCAAGATACTCAAGAGAAACGAAAAGACTTCCAAAACCCCCATAATCATGCTTACCGCCAGGGGGGAAGAAATCGACCGTGTTGTCGGGTTCGAGGTGGGAGCCGACGATTACGTGGTCAAGCCTTTCTCCAACAGGGAATTGATGCTTCGCGTCAAGGCGGTGCTCAGAAGGGTGGAACAGGATCAGCCGTCGGAGAAAATAATCCGGATCGGTCCCGTATCCATAGACACTTCCAGGCACATGGTTTCCTGCGCCGGCGAAGAAATCGTCCTGACCACGACTGAATACAAGCTTCTAATTAACCTGGCCGAACGCCCCGGTCGTGTGCAAAGTCGCGATATCCTGCTGAAAAACGTCTGGGGATATAATTACATCGGCGACACGCGCACAGTGGACACCCACATTACCAGGCTGCGCACAAAGCTGGGGGATTCGGGAGATATGATAAAAACCGTCAGGGGCTTCGGCTACAAGATGGAGGCGCCATGAAAATCAACATCCGGTGGAAGCTGGTTGCCTCGTACTTCGCCCTTGTCGTAATAATAGCCGGCGTACTCTACGGCTACCTGAACCATATCCTCGAACGAAACCTCATCCAGGGCATAAAAGAAAACCTTTTCAACGAAGCGCGCCTGGCGCGTTCCATGGCTGACGGGGAAATCCTGGAAATCCGGCGCGACTCCCCTTCCCTGGCCGATACGGTCGGAAAAGACATAAAGGCGCGGGTTACTATCATAGCCCTGGACGGTCAGGTCCTGGGCGATTCGAAAGTCGGCCGGGAAGGACTCTCTCGGATGGAAAACCACTCGGACCGCCCAGAGTTCGGCGAAGCGCTGAAAAACGGGTCCGGGAGCTCCATCCGCTATTCCAGCACGCTGGGCACCCAGATGATGTACGTCGCCTTGCCTTTCAGATCGAGGACCGGCCAATCAGGTGTCATTCGCCTCGCGCTGCCCCTCTCCCAGGTTGAAAACGCCCTGTCGGAACTGCACTCCGTCCTGGGAGCGGCAGTAGCCCTGGCATTACTTTGCTCTCTGGCGCTTGGCTACATTTTCTCCAACGTCACGACGCGGCCGCTCAGGACAATTGCGGCCGCCGCCGCGAGAATCGGCAAGGGGGACCTGGGTTTCCGCGTGCCGGTAGCCGGCAGGGACGAAGCCGGGGAGCTTGCGTCAGTCATGAACGACATGGCGGCACGCATAGAAGCTCAAATGGACCGCATTTCCACGGAGAGGAACAGGCTCGACACCATTCTGAGCAGCATGGGTGAAGGCGTCATGGTAACGGACAACCTCGGAACGGTTACCCTGGCAAACCCGGCTTTCCGGAACCTGTTCTCACTCAAAGAATACGTGGAAGGCGAGTCCCTCATAGAAATTACCCGCCAGCCCGAGTTGAACGATACGCTGAAAAAAGTCCTGGCGACCCGGGAGGAAATCCTTGAGGAAATCATCGTGCACGGCCCCGAAGAGAAGGGGATCCTGACCCATTGGGTGCCTCTTCTCGAAAACGGTCACATGACCGGCGTGGTGGCCGTTTTCCACGATATCAGCGATATTAAAAAGCTCGAAAAGATCCGCAGGGATTTCGTTGCCAACGTTTCCCACGAATTGCGGACCCCCGTCGCCGTCATCAAGGGATATGCGGAAACTCTTATCACCGACGGGCAGAATATGGACCATGAAAAAGCGGCCCACTTCAGCAAAATCATCCATAACCATGCCGAACGTCTTACCAGCCTGATCAGCGATCTCCTGACCCTTTCGCAGCTTGAATCAGGAAAACTCGAACTCAACATGCAGCCGACCACGGTTCAGGGCGCCCTGAACCGGGCGTGCAGCCTGCTGGAGCCCAAGGCAAAGGACAAGGAAATCAGCCTGCACAGGGAAATCGGCGAAGGGACGCCGCAAGTGCTGGCCGATCTGGGCAGGCTGGAGCAGGTTTTCATAAACCTGCTGGACAATGCCATAAAATACACACCGCAAAACGGGGCCATTGTTGTTTCCGTGGATAACCTGGACAACATGGTGAGAATTGACGTGACCGACACCGGCATAGGCATACCGGCAAAAGACCTGCCGAGGATTTTCGAAAGGTTCTATCGCGTCGACGCGGCAAGGAGCCGCGAGTTGGGCGGGACGGGCCTTGGTCTGTCCATCGTAAAGCACATAGTCCAGGCCCACGGAGGCGTCGTATCGGTGGAAAGCGAGCCGGGCAAAGGTTCCACCTTCTCCTTCACCCTGAGAAAGGCGTAGGGGCGCTTCTTGCCGCGTCCCGCTAGCGCAGGGGAAAAATTGCCCCTACACCGAAAAATCACGGTAGTTTTTACAAATTGGAATCAATGTACTACAACTCCGCTGGAGACGATAAACCTGATTGCTTCTTCCACAGTCATGCCGCAATCGGTCACTTCGTCCTCGCGGAAGAACAGGGCAAATCCCGAAGTGGGATTGGGCATGGTCGGCACGTAGACCACAATCAGCCTTTCTCCGTCGCGCATGAGCTCGGCGGTGACAAAACCGACGGCGCGGACCCCCTTTCGCGGCCACTCCACGAATACCGCCCGGCGATAGGAGGATTTTCCTTCCTTGAACATCTGGGTCAGCTGCTTGCTCGGCGTATAGATGGATTTCACCAGAGGTATCTTGGACAGGACTTCATCCCACCATCTTATGATATGCGTCCCCATGACATTGGTGGCAAGCAGTCCGACAAGGTAGATAACCACGGCCCCGGTCACCATGCCCATGCCCGGGATGTAGGTGCTCCGGCTTGTCATGGCCGCGAACAGTTTCGCCAGGTAAGGACCGAGGATGCCGTCCGCGAAATTGAACAGGAATTTCAGGATGAACAGGGTAATGCCGAGAGGAATCAGTATAAACAGCCCCGTAACAAAAGTCTTTTTGAAATGAGCAAGGACATTATCCATCATACCTCCGGTTTCATCCCGAATCATCGCGAATTTTACAATCCCTGTTAACCAATCCGTAATTATACAAATAATCATATTTATACCCATCCGGCCATTTTGTCAAAAAATTCATTAGCAGCGGAATCCGACTTCATGTCCGGCCAACACTCCGCTACCGAATTGAGCCGGACAAAGGCTGTTAACCTTTTAGTCCTTTATTTTTCCATATTCTGACCATCGTTTGACACAGTTGTAACATCAATCGCCTATATTTTCCCCGCCGGGATCCGGTCGAATCGGCAACCGGCGCAATCAGACAAAATGCATAGGTTTTGCAGATTGGGTCCAATCTTTCGCTATTCCCCCACATCCGCCCCTTCGGGGCACCTTCTCCTTTGTGGAGATGGGATTTACAGCATGCCTTCTCCATGAGGGAGAGGATGGCGCATTGCGCCGGGTGAGGGGGCGCCGGCATTTGCCCTATTTTCGCATCAGCGGAATATTAGACCTGATCAGGCAAGTTTCTGGAGGAATC
>DASRZQ010000099.1:0-53211 GCA_035686205.1 Geobacteraceae bacterium | reverse complement strand
GTAATCGGTTTCCACTTTAACATAGGCGGAATAGCGCGAACGCATGAGCTGCTCGGCGGTACCCGCCGGGCTTGCACCTTTTATCAGCGCCCCGCAGCAGTCTTCATAGGTGCGGCCTGAGCCGCACGGACACATTTCCATATTCTTTTCCCCTTGTCGATCTCGAAATTTGCCGAGCCCTCTTATACTTCCCTGAGTACGGATTGTCAACCCGTTACCTGAGCTCCGGCGGATGGAGGGACCCTTACCGGGCCGTCAGACGCCGTCTGTCTGCTCGTATTCCCTGAATGCGCCTTTGATGATTTCACGCAGCAGGGGGCCTTCGAACGGCTTTATGATAAATTTGGAAATTGAACCGCGGTTTATTGCGTCGGTGAGCGTGTTCATGTCGGCACGGCCGGAAAGCAGAATCCGGACGACATCGGGATAAAGTTTCTTGACCCTGCTCAGCAGCTCGGTTCCGTTCATGCCGGGCATGCAGAGGTCGGCGACCACCACCGCGGCCCGGTTCGTGGCCAGCAATTCAAAGCATGCATCGGCGCTTTCGGCCGTGATGACGTTGTACCCCTCCCCGCCGAGCATCAATTTGAGCATCGCGATTACCTGCGGCTCGTCGTCCACGAGCAAAACGGTCCTCTCCGGGGGATAGCCGCTTTTCTCCGGCAGGTCGAGACGCCGGTCCTCGCGCAGCATCTGTTCGAACTCCGCGGCTGGCACGGGCCTGCTGAAATAAAAGCCCTGTATTTTATCGCAGCCGAGATACCTGAGAAAACGGAGCTGCCCCTCGGTTTCGACCCCCTCGGCGATTACTTCGAGCTTCAGGCTGTGGGCCAGGGCGATAATGGCCCTGACGATGGCCGCGCTGTCCGGATTGCTTGTGATATTGCGGATAAAGCACCGGTCGATTTTCAGTTTGTCGAACCTGAACCGCTGCAGATAGCTCAGACTGGAAAAGCCGGTGCCGAAGTCGTCCATGGTAAGCTGCATCCCCAGCTTGTTCAATTCCTTCAGCAGGACCGCCCCGCCCTCTGCGTCGGACATGAGCAGGCTCTCCACGATTTCCAGGTCCAGGTGCAGCGGTTCCGTGCCGGTCTCGCGAAGTATGCGGGCGACGGACTCGACAAAACGTTCCTGTCGGAACTGACGGGGGGAAAGATTTACCGCCATTACCAGATTGGGATGTCCGGTATTCCGCCAGGCCATGTTCTGCTCGCACGCGGTTCTCAGGACCCATTCGCCGATGGGCACGATCAGGCCCGTTTCTTCGGCCAGGGGTATGAACCTGGTCGGCGCGACCAGCCCCAGCTCGGCGCTCCGCCAGCGAAGCAGGGCCTCCATACCCGCGATCCTGCCGCTGTTCAGGTCCACCTGGGGCTGATAGTGGAGCAGGAACTCCCCCCTTTCCAGCGCCCGCCGCATGTGCTTTTCCATGGTCATGCGTTCCGCGGCCTTGACATTAAGCTCGCCGGTAAAAAAACGGAAGGTGTTGCGCCCCTGTTCCTTGGCGCGGTACATGGCGGCGTCGGCGTTTTTCAGCAGCGTCTGCTCGTCTTCCCCGTCGCTCGGATAGATGCTTATGCCCGTGCTGCAGGTTACCTGCAGATCATGCTCGTCGATGCGCACCGGCCGGCAGACCGCGGCCTGTATTTTCTGCGCCACCTTGGCGGCATGCTCTCCCTTGGCCATGTCCGAGAGGACAATTACGAAGTCGTCCCCACCCTGGCGGGCTACCGTATCACCCGATCTGACGCACTCCTGAAGGCGTTCGGCGATGGTTTTCAGCAGCCGGTCCCCACGGTCGTGGCCCAGGCTGTCATTGATGAATTTGAAATTGTCGAGGTCCACGTAAAGGATCGCCACTTTGCGATGGTAACGCAGCGCGTGATGCAGCGCCTGGCGTATGCGGTCGGCCAGGAGGTTCCTGTTGGGAAGCGATGTCAGCGCATCGTGATTGGCCTGATATTCCAGCTGTTCCTCGAAGCGCTTGCGTTCGGAAATATCCTCGATCATGGCGAGGTAACGTGGACAGGCGCCGTGTTCGTCACGGATCAGGGAAACGGTCATGCCGACCTGGAGAGATTCGCCGTTCTTCATGACGCACCGCGTTTCCCGCTTGCAGCAGGGCAGCTCGTCGGCAAGCAGCCGCCTGAAATTCCGCATGTCGAATTCAATATCCGCCGGATGGACGATATCGGCGCATTTCATCGATGCGAGTTCTTCTTCCGAATAACCGGTCATCCGGCACAGCATGCCGTTAACCTTATCGATCCGCAGGTCCGGACCGATAATGGCCATGCCGAGGGGGCAGTCCATGAATATCCTGCGGAAACGTTCCTCGCTTTCCCTCAGGGCCGTTCCAGCCTGATGCTTTTCAACGGCCCTTTTGACGAGCAGCAGAAGCTGGTCGACCTCGTAAGGTTTGACAAGGTAGGAGAATGCCCCCTTGTTGGCAGCCTGGATGGCGGAATCCAGCGTCGCGTGCCCGGTAAGAATTATGGCTTCGGTCGCCGGCGATTCGCTGCCGATGATGTTCAGCAAATCAAGTCCGGTGATGTCCGGAAGCATGAGGTCAACCAGCGCCAGGCTGACGGTGTTGGCGCGCAGCAGGGCGAGTCCCTCCGTCCCGTCCCCGGCGGTGAGCGTTTCGTACCCCTTGAACACGAGGATATCCGAAAGCGTTTTCCTGAGACCGGGGTCGTCGTCAATGATCAGTATGATCGGTTTTTCCATGTTTCTTGTTTTCTCCGGTATCCGCTGTTCCGGATCAACAGGCGATATGAGTATTCCCGGCCCGCCCGGACTGCTTTTTCACAGCCCGCTTTCCCTGATCCTGCCGTGCAGATTTCGCGGATGATCGCAGAGCAGTATCCGGGAATTGAAAAGGTCCTCAAGCGTTTCTTCCAGACAGGAAACGACTTGCCGGTTGGCGCTGAACAGGTGGGGATAGCCCAGGTGGATCGAGCAGCCCAAAGCCGCGAAAAACAATCCGATCGCAATGCACTTCTCGGTGACCGGCATCGGCGCCGAAACCAGGAACGGCATCTCGTCGATCCTCCTGCCCGCCTCTTCGGAGATCGCCCTGAAGATCTCCGCTATGTGCGCGTTGTTCACACACGAGCCCATATGGAAAAACCGCTCGCCGTCCAGCAGGCCCGCCCGGGCGAACTCGAACCCCATGCATCCGGTGGTGAAGATGACATATTCGTCGCTCAGCGCCCTGAACATCTCCACCCACGCGTCGCGGTCGGAACGGGGGCTTACGCACCCCACCACGGCGATGAAGCCCCTGATCCGCTTCTTCTCGTACCGCTCCCAAAGCTCCTTCGCATCGACACTCCTCCCGGAAAACCCGATCAGCGCCTCCACCGGCTCCCCGGCCGTGCGAAGAAACCGGGCCTCCGCCCCCGGCCGCCTCTTATGCTTCCCCTCAACCGCGACCTCAATCACCTTCCGGGCCATTTCCGCGGCGGACCCGGCATCGGCGACGGGGAGATGAATCGCGTTCGGCATCCGCCCGATGCCGCTTGTCGTTATCAGCCGGGTATGGAAACATTCGCACATCTCCGACAGCGAAGGCATGACGCACTGCACGTCCACAATCATCGCCTCGATCAGCCCCGTCCGCACCACATCTTCCTGGAGCGTCACGTGGGCGGCAAGGGGAACGCCGTACCGCGCCTGGAGTGAAACCCCGGAGCAGCACACCCCGACGAGGTTGACATCGTCATGCCTCGCGGCTTCCTCCACGAGGGCGCAGGCCGCGAGGGGCTCGTGCCCGTGAATTGCTATGTTGACTTTGCCCGGATCGATGCAGCCGACGCTGACCGTCGCCCGCCCGGGTTTGGGAAAGCCCCATTTGCCGTGTTCCAGATCCGTTGCCAGGTAGAGCCCGTAGTAACCGTCGATGATTCCGATCCTCAGGCACCAGCGCAGGACGTCGCGAAAGTCCGAGTCCACCCCGAACGTCGTGAGGTGAATCGCCTCGGAGATGTCGAAGAAATGGCCCTCCCCGTCCCGGGACGGCAGGACGCCGATCCTGTCCCATAACTCGTAGAGGTATGGAGGCGCCATTTTCTCGATATACCGGCGGGGCGCCCGCTTCCCAAGAAAATCGAGGATGTGCCGCGCATGGCCGCAATGGGCGGCCGCGCCTCCCGTCGCGAAACGCAGGATGTTCCTGGCCGCGACAAGCGCCTGGTCCGCGCCGCAGACGCTTTTTCTGTTCTCGTTCATCAGCCGGCACGGCCCCATCATGCAGTGTTTGCAGCACAGGGCGTGAATTCCGATCTGGCAGGGCTGCATTGCCGCGGCGCGCTCATCGATGCCCGAAACGGCGGTCATTCCGCTTTCCGTCATATATGATGCCCCCTATACCAGCGCGAGCTCTTCGAGCATTTTCGCCGTTTCCGCGTCATCCAGGAGAAACCGCACGCCGTAATCGTATTCACTCCCCACGCTCGCAATCCGCACTATCCGCGCCTTCAGGACAAAGCAGGCCTCCCCGATCCGCAGGTTAATCTGAACCGTGGCGCCGACCGGCAAGCTGGCGCCGCAAATAAAGCCCATTCCCGCGACACTTATGTCCCTGCATCTACCCGCCGTTTCCGCTGTTTCAGGTAAGGCTTCATCAATGCGCCGGATCATGATATTGCCGTCGATCGGCACTCTCAGGAATTTTCTTTCGGGCATTTCCATAATATCCCCCGTCTCGTTAATCCCGTGTGCGGGTTTTTCTGCCTGAACCTCCGACTTCAGCCGGTTTTCTTCCGCCAACCGGGCAAGCAAGGAAAAAACTTCCCGCATATCGAGCGGCTTGCGGAGAACCGCGAACACCCCGGATTTTGCGGCCTCTTTCGTTTGTTCGTCGGTCATGAACGCGCTCATGAGAAGGACCGGCAGATTCGGCATGGAACTCCTGATAACCTTCAGAGCCCCGATCCCGTCGAGCTTCGGCATCCTGACATCCATCAGCACGCAGCAGGGCCGCGCCGTTTGAGCCTTTTCCACCGCCTCTTCACCTGTGCAGGCAATTTCCGTTTCATATCCCCTGATTTTGAGAATATCGCACAGGACCCCGGCCATCCGGGAATCGTCGTCCACCACAAGGACTTTGGAATTCACATTCAACGATCGCCCTCCCTGCAAGGCGCATTCACCGAAAATCCGCTCCTTCATACCTGAATCCGTGACGCTTGAACGCCGAGGCAAGCAGAATGCCTGGTTTTTTCCGTCGTCCGAGACCGTGATCCGTGTCCGTGGACATGGCTTTACGGGGAACGGAAACCGGACACGGATTCAGGTCATATTTTCCCCGCGCAAACAGCTACCCGCCCGCCCCGAAATTCGGCTCGCCCAATGCCTCCCGCATCTTTATGCGCTTTATGGTCTCAATTACCCTGACGAGCTGATCCACTTCCAGCGGTTTGTACATGCACGTGTAAGCCCCTATCTGAAGCCCCTGCTCGATACTGGCCACCATCTCTCCGCCGTATGCCGTGACCATGATAACGGGCTTGGAAGGATATTTCGCGCGGATCTCCTTCAGGACATCCAGCCCGCTGGCCGTGCCCAGCTTGAGATCCAGGATAACAACCAGCCGGTAGCTTTGTTCAAGCCGGTCCAGCACCCTGCCCGGATCGAATTCCGACTCCACCTCGTAACCCCTCGCCTGGAAAATATCCTTCAGCGTTTTGCAAAACTCCGGATCGTCATCTACGATGAGGATGCTGTTCTCTTTTCGGAGCAGCGAGAGAAAGGTCAGGACCATCTGGACATCGATCGGCTTGGTCAGTACCGTGTAAGCGCCGTGCTTCCTGGCGTGGTCCGCCTGTTCCTCGGTCGCATAGGCGCTCATCAGCACGACGGGGAGACCGGGCTTCATGTCCCGGATTTTCTCCACGGCTTCGATACCGCTGATCCCCGGCATTTTGATATCCATCAGCACGCAATCCTGATCGCGCCGCATCACCTTCTCCAGCGCTTCCTCGCCGGTATAGGCGGATTCCGCCTCATAACCCTTGACCCTCAGGATATCGCACATGGTTTTCACCATCCTCCGGTCGTCATCGACCACGAGCACCTTTATTTTTTCTCCCATGCCAGACTCCTTTCAGCCGGCAGCAGCACGGCGAATATCGTGCCCTCGCCCGGTCTGCTTTCGACATTTATCCGCCCGCCGTTGGCCTCGGTCAGGTTCCGGCAGACCGTCAACCCCAGCCCTATCCCCCTCGCCTTGGTGGTAAAAAGCGGCTGGAACAGTTTCTTCATGTTTTCCGGGGAAATCCCCTCGCCGGAGTCTTCGACGCTGATTTCTACGAAATCGGCGTCGGGTTTCAAGTTGAAGGTTTCAGATTGAATGTCGGAACCTGGAGCATCAAAGTGACTGACGCCGAGTTCCATGTTCGAACTTTCAACTTTCAACTTGCCACTCGATACTTCCTGCGCGCTGGCAGCGGGTTGCTGGTTGGAACTTGAAACTCTCAACTTTTCACTTTCAACCTCCCTCGCGCTGATGCGCAGGGAACCTCCCTCCGGCATCGCCTGGACGGCGTTGGTTATCAGGTTTTCGAACACCTGCACCATCTGCGCCGGGTCCGCCACGACCATCGGAAGCGTTTCGGGAATTTCCGTCCGGAGCCGCACCGATTCGGGGACCGCGCATCTCCTGATGCTGTCAGCGACAAGTTCCCCGGCCGCAATGGCCCGCGACTGGGGTGTCTTGACCCGGGCAAAATCCAGCAGGTCCGTTATGATCCGCTGGCAGTTGTTTATCTCATGGCCGATAATGTCGAGATACTCCTTTACGTTCTCGCCGACGTCCGTCATTACCGTGTTCAGGTAATACAGCGCGTTGTTCATGACGCCGAGCGGATTGCGCAGTTCGTGCCCCACGCTCCCCGAGAGCTGGCCGAGGGTAGCCAGCTTCTCCTTTCGCACCAGTTCCTCCTGCGCTGCCAGGAGCTGACCGGTCCTCTCCTCGACTTTCAGCTCCAGCTGTTCATTAAGCCTTCGGGTTTCCTCCTCCGCCCGTTTCCGCTCGGCGATCTCGATACGCAGCTTCCGGTCACTCTCCTGCGTCTGTTCCAGCATTTCGTTGAAAACCTTCGCCAGGACGCCCATTTCGTCTTCGCCGGCGACTTCGGCACGTAGGGCGTAATTCCTGTCACTGGACACGGTCCGCATGGTGTGGACAAGGCTGAATACCGGTCCGGTTATCGCCCCTTGCAGCCTCGTCAGCATGAGGGACGCGAAAATGAATACGATCAGGGTGGTCAGGGCGGCAATGACCCCGGTCTGCAGCATCAGCGAATGAAGCTGCCACAGGTCGGACCGCAGGTAGATTGTTCCCACCCTTTCACCGTCCAGGGTGATGCCGTGGAAAAGATGCAGGTAATCGGCACTGAACCGGTATCCCTCCCTGACCCGGGGTGGCGGCGACAAGTCCTTTTTCTGGCCGTCGCGCAGGTATTCGGCGAAAATCCCGCCTCTTTTGTCATAAATTATTGCACGGGTAATGTTCGGTGATGCCTTCAAGGCCCGCAGGTCTTCCGCCGCCTGCTTCGGATCGTTGAACAGAAGCGGCGCCGAACTGCTGCCGGCCAGGACCTTTGCCTGGGCCGAAAGACTGTCCACCAGCGATTCCCTGAACGAGAAGAAAACAGCCACCATCAGGGCCGAACAGGTCAGCAACAACGTGACGCCGGTGGTCAGCAGGTTAATCACCATCAGCTTGCGATTGATCCGCGCCTTATTCCATATCCGCCGAAACATATCCGCCCCTAAGGCTCCCCTACGATCCTGGCTATTCTGAGGAGATTCGAGCTTATCCTCAGCCCGGCGCGAACGGCCGCTCTCGGGTTTATCTCGAAACGGACCGTCCTGTTTTCCATAAAGAAATTTATCATTACCCCTTGTTCGGCATATCCTTCCGTATCACCGACGGTCAATACGGGCGCGCCGTTCAACGCTTTCATTATCCGCGGCAGGCGGTCGGCTTCCGAAGCGCTGATAAATATTATCTCGCATCCGCGGCAATTCTGGACAGACGGCGTTCCCCTGACGCCGATTTTTTTGTCGGCAGCGGTCTTTCCATCGATCCCGGAAAGGAATGAGCCGAACGGGTCGTCACCGAGTACGCAGACGTGAATTATTTTCTTGCTGTCCTGAAACGCGTTTTTCGGCCATTGGACGAATTTCGCGAAATTGTAGATATAGGCCGCCTTGACTTCATATTCGGCCGGTTTCCGATTATCGTCGCAGTAAGATGTTTCTCCCCTGCAAATCGCAAGGAGAAGAAAGAATATGAAAATGAGTCGTCTTGGGGCCAACTGATATCCCGATCAAAACCTGTAAGTAAGTTTAATCCTGAATGTCCTTCCGTCCTGCTGGATTATATCCTGGACGTTCGTCGTCCCCGCCGGATCATAGTAGTTGTAGTCGAACAGGTTGTAGACACTGGCCGACAGCTCCAGATTTCGCAAAAGATCACGGCTGAACAGGGTCAGGTTCGTGACGAAAAACACCTTGGCGTAGCGGCCTGCAAGAGTTTTTCTCCTGTCCGTGAATTGTTCCTCGATGCCGAGAAAGACCTTGTCTCTGTACAGAGGCACGGTCAGGTTCAGCTTGGCGAGGTTCCGTGGCGAATTGACCAGCGGCTCGCCCGTATTGCTGTTGCGCGCGTCCTGATAGGAATAGCTTGCCCTGCCGGTAATGCCGCTGTCCCATTTCCCGTCAAGCTCCAGCTCGACCCCCTTTGCGTCTGCATTGTCAAGATTTCTGTACACCGAGAATCCGTCCGCCGGGTCGATCACCTGCACGATCAGATTTTTTATCTTGTAGTAAAATCCGTCTATGGATCCCCGGATGTTCCGCCCCAGGTATTGCTCGTAAATCAACTCATAAGTATCTATGGTTTCCGGTTGCAGGGAGAGGTTGCCCTTCTGTTTCGACGCGGCGGTTGCGTAGTAGAGTTCAAGCACGTTGGGGGCGCGGAATGCGCTCCCGTAAAGGAATTTGAACACGGTGCCTTCAACGGGGGTGTAGATGAGGGCAATCCTGGGGTTGACGGTGCCGCCGAAGGTGCTGTAATGGTCGTACCTCACCCCCGCGTTCAGGATCAGGTTTCTCAAAATGCTGTATTCGTCCTGGATGTAGAAGGCCCATATATCGGATCTCCGTTTGTCGTCTATGTAGGACTGGAAGGGATTTTCATCGAAATCCACCTGCTCCTGGCGGGTATTGTCCCGATATTCGGTGCCGATGATCAGCCGGTGCCCCATGAAGGGGCCGGCCGCGGCCTGCGCTTCCCCGCCCCACCAGCGTCCGTAACCCAGCGGCCTGTTCACGACTCCGCCGTATATGAAGTGGCCGTCAAAATCGTAAGAGTCGTAAAACAGGCGGCCCGTGACACTCACCCGGCTCCCCAGGCTCCGGTTGTATTTCAGGTCGACAAACCACCATGTATCCTTGCCCTGGTTGCGCGGGTCGTTGAAATCGACGCCGAACGGGGCGGCGGCAAGGCCCTTGGTCCTGGACGAATACACCCCTTCAAGGTCGAACCCGCCGTAGGAGACTTTTCCCAGGGCGTTATGAAACCTGTCGAAATCGGTGTTGGAAGTATTGCCGTTGTTGGTGGCCGGGCTATCGAATTCCTTGTAAAAGTGGCTGTCTCCGCTGCTGTCGTAAACGGTGCCGGAAGCAAGGGCCTCCAGACCGTTGCCTAAGAGCCGCCCTAAACTGAGCCGCCCCTTGTAAGAGTCGAAACTGCCCGCCGCGCCGGAAAGTTCGCCTCCCGCCAGATCCTTGCCCCTTCTGGTTATGACGTTGACGACGGCAAAAAACGCGTCGTTGCCGTACAACGAAGAACCCGGTCCCCTGATCACCTCGACCCTTTCGATCAAGTCCACGTCGACGACGAATTCCGTGCCCAGCAGGGCGGCGTTGTAAAGGTTGTCGTTGAGGCGGTGGCCGTCCAGCAGAAGCAGGATGCGGCTGTTATAGTCACCCGTACGGCCGAAACCCCGCACTCCAATGTAGCTGTAGAACCGGTCATAAGTGACATAAAAGCTCTTGAGGCTTCTCAGAATGTCGGCGAGGGTCCGGTACCCGTATTTCCTGATTTCATCGGCCGTAACAATGCTTACCGACGAGGGGGCCTCGGTTACCTTCTGCTCGAATTTCGACGCGGTGTACACGTTTTCCACCTCGATATTCATGAGCTCTTCGGGGGCGAGTTTGGTGAGGTCACGCGGTGCCGCAGGCGCTCTCCAGTCCGTCGCAGCCGGGGAGTTCGGCAAATTCGCACCCAGGATCAGGATGATCATCACAACTGCGCTTGAAACAGGTGCCGCAAATTTCATTTGAACCCCTGCATGCCCAATTCCCTGCGTAAATATGCCGATATATTTTCTCAAAACCTGTACGTCAGTTTCACCCTGAAGGTCGTTCCATCCTGCTGAATGACATCCTGAACATTTTCCGATCCCCCCGGGTCCCCGTACCTGTAGTCGAACAGATTGTAGACAGATGCCGAAAGCTCGAGATTTTTCAGCAGGTTCCGGCTGAACAGGGTCAGGTTGGTGACGAAAAACAGTTTGGTGTATCTGCCTGCAAGGGTTTTTCTCCTGTCGGTCAGCTGTTCCTCGATCCCCAGGAATATCTTGTCTCTCAGAAGCGGCACGGTCAGGTCGAGCTTTGCCAGATTCCGGGGAGAATTGACGAGAGGCTGGCCGGTATCGCTGTCCCGCGCATCCTGGTAGGAGTAGCTGACCCGGCCGGCCCAGCCGTTTTCCCACTTCCCGTCCAGCTCTGCCTCTATGCCTTTTGCGTCCACCCTGCTCAGGTTTCTGTATACCAGGAAGCCGTCTGACGGATCCGTTACCAACACGATAAGGTCTTTAATCGTGTAATAAAAACCGTTTATTGTGCCCCAGATGTGGCTGCCCATGTAGTGTTCGCAAATCAGCTCGTAGGTATCAATCGTCTCCGGCTGTAATCCGGGATTGGCCTTCTGCGGGGCAGTGGGGTCCTGGTTATATAGTTCAAAGACGTTCGGAGCACGGAAGGCGCTTCCGTACAGGAATTTGAGCACGGTCCCGTCAACGGGCGTATAAATCAGGGCCAGTCTCGGGTTGAATGTACCTCCGAAGGTGCTGTAATGGTCGTACCTCGCCCCCGCGCTCAAGATCAGGTTCCGGAGGATGGTGAACTCGTCCTGGAGGTAGAATGCCCATATGTCCGATCTTCTTTTATCTTCGTAAATCAACCCGTATGGGTCCGTGAAAAAGGATTCCTGGTCCTGGCGGATGTTGTCGCGGTATTCCGCTCCTAATACGAGCCTGTGCCTGTCCATGAGACTGGCGGCCAGTTGGGCCTCCGCCCCCCACCATCGGCCGTGTGCAAGGTCCCTGTCCACATTACCGCTGTAAACGTAGCCACCGTCGAACTCGTATGAATCATAGAAAAGCCTGCCCATGACATCCAGGTTTTTGCCGAGGCTGCGATTGTATTTCAGGTCTGCGAACCACCACTCGTCGGTACTTTTATTTCGACCGTCATTGAAATCCGTGCCGTAGGGAGCGGTCGGTATTCCCTTGGTCCGCGACGAATAAACCCCTTCCAGAACCAGGCCGGCATAAGAGAGTTTCGCAAGTGTATTGTAAAACCGGTCGTAATCGGTGTGGCTCGTGAAGCCGTTGTTGGTGCGCGGGTAGTCGAATTCGCTGAAAAACAGGCTGTCTCCGCCGCTGTCGTAAATCGAGCCGGAAACCAGCGCCTCCAGTCCTTTGCTGAATAATCGTCCGTAGCTAAGACGTCCCTTGTAGGAATCGAAGCTGCCCGTGTCACCGGAGAGCTCGACTCCCCCCAGGTCTCTCCCCCGCTTGGTAATGACGTTAATCACCGCGAAAAAGGCGTTGTTCCCGTAAAGGGACGAGCCGGGTCCCCTTATCACCTCCACCCTGTCTATCATATCCACGTCGACGACGAATTCGGTCCCCAGAGGGGCCGAATCGTAAAGGTTGTCGTTGATGCGGTGGCCGTCCACAAGAAGCAGAATGCGCGAATTGTAATCCCCGGCGTGGCCGAACCCCCGTACGCCCACGTAGCTGTAATTCCTGTCATAGGTTATATAAAAGCTCCTGAGACTTCTCAGGATGTCGGCAAGGGTCCGGTAGCCGTACTTCCTGATTTCGTCCGCCGTAACGATGCTCACGGAGGAGGGGGCTTCCGTCACCTTCTGCTCGAACCTCGAAGCGGTGTAAACGGTCTCGACCTCGATTTTCATGAGCTCTTCCGGAGCGAGCTCGGTAAGGTCCGCCGGCGTCTTCACCGTTGTTCCTCCGGTGGAAGCCGCGGCGGTCCCCGTCGGCAGCGCCATTGCCATGAACATTACAATTAACGCCTTGCGGATCGTCAGTCCCATATGCAACTCCACATGCAGTCAATCACATTTCATGCGCCGAACGGTGCTCGCGACGGGAAGTTCAATATGACTCCATGCCCGGGACGCCCCCGTGGCCCTCAAGCGCCGCCGCCCATTTCATCTCCTTTAAACTCGTCTTCGGAGGCGATTTCCACCCGGTTTCGCCCGTTAGCCTTGGCCCGGTAAAGTGCGAGGTCGGCCGCGCGGACAAGGTCTTCCGGATCGCTCATGCTCCATTTGCCGATTGTCGCAACTCCCAGGCTGATGGTGATCGGTATCATTCCTTCAGCGGTATCCATGCCGGCGGCGCAGATGCTCAGCCGGAGCCTTTCGGCGAGGTCCGACGCGCTCGAGGCGTCGCATCCGGGAAGGACAAGGAGAAACTCCTCACCGCCGTATCGGCCGATTGAATCGTAGTCACGCACCAGTGAATGCATTCTGTGGGCGGTCAGGCGGAGCACCTCGTCGCCGGCCATGTGACCATAGCCGTCATTTACCTTTTTGAAATGGTCGAGGTCCGCCATAATCACGCTCACACAGCTTCCATCTCTTTCGGTGCGGGATATTTCCCGGTCGAGAATTAACAGGATTTCCCCGTGGTTCCAAAGCCCGGTGAGCGGATCGTGGGTGGCCTTGTCGCGAAGCGCTTCGCGCGCCTCTATCAGATTGTTCTGCAGTTCGATTATCCTTCTGCCCGCGCGCAGCCGCACCCTCAGTTCGCCGGTCTTGAAAGGTTTGGTGATGTAATCGTCGGCGCCCGCCTCCATGCCCGTAACCAGGTCTCCTTCATCCTGCTGCGCCGTCAGCAGGATGATGTAGGTATAGAGCTCCCCCCCTTTTCTACGTACTCTGCGGCACAATTCCACTCCGTCCACTCCCGGCATTTTCCAGTCGAGGATCACCAGCCTGGGAGCGTCTTCCGCCTGCAGCTCCCGCCATGCCTCGTTGCCGTCACCGGCCGCGATCACGTCGTACCCCCATTCGGCAAGCCTTGCGCACAGGATAAAACGGGTTACCTGGTCATCCTCAGCCACCAGTATTCTCATAAGTTTCCTCCCGTGAACTCTTCAAGCGCCCGTCCAAGGCGGTCCATTTCCCGCGCAAGCGCAATGTAAGTTTCCATTCCACCGGCCATGTCTCCGCTCCTGCCCATCATCTCGAGCCTGAGCGCCGTCTCGAACGCCGGGCCGGCACCGAAATTGCCGACCGAACCCTTCAGCGTGTGGGCGGCGCGGTTCAGACCGTTAGCATCGTCTTCTCTTATGGCGTTTTGAATTTTCTGCATGGTATCCGGATAATCCTTCAGGAACAGCTGCACGACCTCCCTCAACAGCTCCATGTCTCCGCCCACGACCGACATCGCCTGTTTCCCGTCAAACACGACCTCATCCGACGCCCCACCGTGCTCCGATGCAACGGGAGGCACACTCCGGACGGCAATTGCTTCCTCCATGGCAGCGAAAAGTTCATCGGCCCGAAGGGGTTTCGAAACATAGCCGTCCATCCCGGCAAACAAACATGCTTCCCGGTCCCCCTTCATGGCGTGGGCCGTAAGGGCTATGATGGGAATATGCCCCCCGGACGTTTTTTCCCGTTCGCGGATACAGGCCGTCGCCTCGAAGCCGTCCATTTCCGGCATCTGCACGTCCATGAGGATGAGATCGAAGGGGGCGTCTCCCTCCGTCTCCAGCGCCGCAACGGCTTCAACGCCGTTTGAGGCGAGGACGGCCGTGTGGCCCCGTTTCTTCAGCATCCCCACCGCTATCTTCTGATTGACCGCATTGTCCTCCGCAAGCAGAACCCGCAACGGTCTTTGTTCTTCTCTCAGCATATGCCGGGTCAAAAGAGGCGCCGGCATGCCTTTGGGTTCGGTCGTGCCGAGTACGTTCACGATGGCGTCCAGGAGAGAGGACTGCATTACGGGTTTTGTCAGGTATGCCGCTATTCCCAGCTCGCGGCAACGGGTCGCGTCCCCCCGCATGCCCGACGAGGTGAGCGCCATGATGACGCTTTCCCCGTATCCCGGCAGGTTTCTGATCCGGTCCGCAAGCTCGAACCCGTCCATGGACGGCATGTTCACGTCGAGAAGGAGAAGGCGGAAAGGCGCCCCCCTTTCCCCGGCCGCTGCCAGCATCTCCAGGGCAGCCTGACCGCTGTCGGCCGTCGACGGCCGCATGCGCCAGTTCCTCAGAACTTCTTCCAGGATTCGCCGGTTGGTAGCGTTGTCGTCCACAACCAGCACGCGCAGCCCTTCCAGGTTTTCCAGTTTCTCGGGAAGATAGCGGACCGCGGGTCCTTTTTGGAGACCGAACAGCGCGGTAAAATGGAAGGAGCTTCCCTTCCCCACCTCGCTGTCCACCCAGATCCGTCCGCCCATGAGTTCAACCAGGCGCGCCGATATGGCCAGGCCGAGACCGGTGCCTCCGTACCTGCGGGTCGTGGAGGCGTCCGCCTGGGAAAAGGAATCGAAAATGATTTTCTTCTTGTCCCGCGGAATGCCGATGCCGGTATCGCTGACGGTGAAATGAAGGCGGACGGTATCTTCTCCGGCCACCTCGGCGCTTACGGTAACGACCACTTCCCCTTTGTCGGTAAACTTGATGGCATTCCCTACGAGGTTGACGATGATCTGCCGCAGCCTGCCGGGGTCGCCCACCACCATATCCGGGACATCGTGAGAAACCTCGTAGGCGAGCTCCAGCCCCTTTTGCTCGGAGCGATGGCCCATGGCCTGGAGAATGTCGCCCAGGGCGTCCCGGAGATTGAATGCTACCGACTCGATTTCCAGTTTCCTCGCCTCTATTTTCGAGAAATCCAGGATGTCGTTGATGACCACCGTGAGGGATTCGGCGGACGACCTGACCGCCTCGACATATTCCCGCTGTTCCCTGGTTAGCCCGGTATCCAGGAGAAGTTCCGTCATGCCTATGACGCCGTTCATCGGCGTCCGGATTTCGTGGCTCATGTTCGCCAGGAATTCGCTCTTCAGGCGGCTGGCTTCTTCAGCCGCGTCCCTGGCTTTTTTCAGCTCCTCCTCCGCCCGTTTTCTCTCGGTGATGTCCTCCAGTATTTCCATCGCCCCGACAATTTCTCCGTCAACCCCGCGAAGGGCCGTCGCGGTGAAGCGCAGCCATTTCCCGTCCGGTCCCAATGCCGGGAAAAACGCCAGGGCCTCGTAGGCGCCGTCCACGAGTTTCGACTTGCTGAAATTCTTCCCGTACAATTGGGCAATCGCCTGATCATTACCGTCCAGCACCAGGTCCGCCAGGCACGGTCTCTCCTCGCTGTATAACGCCCGCCAATGGCGGTCCGTGCCGATTACCCCGGGGGCGGCGATCCCTGAAATTACTTCCAGCGCCTTATTCCAGTAAACGACATGATGGTCCCGGTCAATGACGAACTGGGCTATGGGGGAGCCGTGAACGACCGCACTGAGTTTCCGCTCGCTGTTAAGCAGCGCCGTCTCGTCCCGCTTGCGTCTCGTTATGTCGCGTATGTTCTCCGTTACCATCATGACTTCGCCCGACTCGTCAAGAATCGGGAAGGCACTGATTTCAACGTAACCGATGTTCGGGTTGATTTTTTCATATATGACCGGCTTGCCGGTCCTGAACACTTCAGCGACGTGGCAGCCCTCGCAGGGCGTCTCCCTGTCATAGTACACCTTGTAGCAGACGGGATTGCCGTTTCTGAGCTCCTCGGGGACATATTCATAGCCGCCGTGCCAGTTGGAGAGCAGAATCCTGTAATCCCTGTCGATAAAAGCAAACAGGTCCGGGATGGTTTCGAAGACCTTGCGCAGAATGGCATCCGCTCCCTGAAACTTCCCAAGCGCGTTTTTCTTGCCGTCTCCGGAAGCTTCCGGCTCCTTGACCCCGTGCCTCAAGACCCTGATCCCGTCAATAGAACGTTTTTTTCTCCTACCATGCAGACGCATGACAAACTCCGAAGCTGAATAAATTGTTACTTCAACCCTAATCCGTGACGCTTTCACGCCGGAGCGTACGGAATTCCGTAGTTAAACATCGCCTGCACCGAATCAAGCGTTATTAAACGCGTGAACTTCGCCGACCTGTCCTCTCTTACCGCAATGTCCTAAGCTGAGGCGTTCCGGGCAAGTGAAGGCGTCACGGATTCAGGCCATAAGAAAACGTTTCCCCTCGGAGATCAGGGTAATTTCCGATTCCCATCCCAATTGTAAAAAACTCTCCCGGAAGTTGCGCAGGTTGATCATGGTTCATCGGACGGAGAATTACTTGCAGGCAGCGCTACGCTGAAGGTGGCCCCCATGCCAGGCCTGCTCTCCACCGCTATTCTCCCCCCGTTTGCTTCGGTAAGGTTCCTGGAAACCACCAGGCCGAGGCCGATCCCACGGGCCTTGGTAGTGAAAAGCGGCTGGAAAAGCTTCTTCATGTTCTCTTCGGATATCCCCTCTCCACTGTCGGCAACAGAGATTTCGACGAAATTCGTGTTGTATTTCAGGTTGAACGTTTCAGGTTGAAAGCCGGGAGCTGAAACATCCGGCTTCCGGTCCACCGGCTTCTGTTTCGAACTCTCCGCCTGCAGCTTGCCGCTTTCAACTTTCCTCGCGCTTATGCGCAGGGAACCTCCCGCCGGCATCGCCTCCACTGCGTTGTTGATCAAGTTATTAAGCACCTGTTCAACCTGCTGGTGGTCCACTAAAACCATGGGAAGTTCTCCGGGAATATCGATGCTGACGGTAACATTTTTGGGGAAAACAACCCTGCCGACGCTCTCGTCCACCAGCCGGTCAACCGGCGCCGCAACCATGACGGGCGGCTTGCTGCGAGAAAAATCAAGCAGGTCGGTAATGATCTTCAGGGAGTTATCCACTTCCTGCTTTATGATATCCAGGTATTCCCTGACCGTTTCCCCGGGATCGGGCAGGACCGACTTCAGGAAATAGACGGCGTTGCTGATTACGCCGAGCGGGTTTCGCAGTTCATGGCCCACGCTGCCGGCAAGCCGGCCGAGAACGGCCAGCTTTTCCTTGCGCAGCAGTTCCTCCTGGGCGTTCACCAGCTGTTCCGTCCTTTCCTTGAGCCTTCTGTTCATCCTGATGATCCGCCCCTCCGTTTTTTTGCGTTCGGTAATGTCGCGGAGTATCCCCGCGGCGTGCCATTTTCCCTTGATCTGAAAGGTCGAAAGAGAAAGCTCCACATTGATTTTATCGCCGCCCTTCCTGGTCGCCTCCAGCTCGAGCGTCTTTCCGACCGCATAACCCTGCCCCGTCTCCCTGAATTCCTTGAGCCCTTTTTTGTACAGTCTGAAATACCCGCCCGGCGCGAGGAACTCGTGCAGGTCCCTGTCCAGCGCTTCAGCGGCGCTGTAGCCGAATATCGTTTCGGCGGCGGGATTCCAGAAGGAAATCCGTCCGAGGTTTTCCATCATGATAACCGCATCCCGGGCGGTATCGGTAATCGCATTAAGAATCTCATTCTTCTCCCGCAGTTCTTCCTCGGCCTTTATCCGCTCGGCCACGTCGATGCGCAGCTGTTCGTTCACCCTTGCCAGTTCGGCGGTCCTTTCCACCACTTTCGTTTCCAGCTCTTCTTTCGCCTGCCGCAGGGCCGCGGCCTCCAGTCTCCTTTCCTCCTCCACCCCCATTGCCGCCGCAAGGATCTGCAATATCTTCCTGTCTTCCTCATCCGGTGTATACTCATCCTGATAAACAACGCAGAGTGACCCGACGCATTCCTCATTGCAGCTTACGGGAGCGCCCAGGTAGGTTTGCAGCGCATAGGCCGCGACATTCGGGTCGGTCTTGACGTAGCGGGTCCGCTGCAGGTCCTGGACGACAAACACCTCCCTGCCTCCCCTTTTGATGACATCATGACAAATGTGCCCGTCCGGCCGGTCGACCGGGTTGAAATCCGGCGGAGCTTTCCACTGCGCCAGCGTATACAGCATGCCGTCCTGGAGACGGTTGTATAACGCGCAAGCGGCATTCATCAGCTCTCCGCAACAGCTGGTGAGACGCATCACGTTGCTGTCCGGATCGGCGGTAAAACCGAGGAAACACTCGTTTATCTTCCCTAACCGCTTCTTTTCCCGAGTTTCCATCTTAATGTCCTCTATGAATGTGGTGTCGCCGGACGCCTGCCATTTCAAATGAATATGTATTTTCCCGGTTAATCAGAGATTCACCACGACCCTGTTCCGCCCCTTTTCCTTGGCCTGGTAGAGGGCGGCGTCCACGGTGCTGACAAGGCTTTCGTTGTCCCACATGAATTCCCTGTACAAAGAAACGCCGAGACTTATCGTAACATCGGTCTTCGACTCCACTTCCCTTCTCAGCCTTTCAGCCACCTCGGTGGCAGTCGCCAGGTCGGTCCGGGGCAGGATGACCAGGAACTCCTCCCCGCCATACCTGAATATGAAATCCGAGCTTCTCAGCTCTCTTTTGAGTATGTCCGCGATTCTGACCAGCAGTTTGTCTCCTTCCACATGGCCGTATTTGTCGTTGAAAATTTTGAAATGATCGATATCCAGCATGATGGCCGCAAGCTTCTCCCCGTACCTTCTTGCCGTTTCAATGCTTTTGTCCATCTGCACCTTCATGAAGCGCCTGTTCGGAAGGCCGGTGAGGGGGTCGTGGAGGGAGCAGTTTTTCGCGTCTTCGAAGAGGATGGCGTTGTTGACGGCTATGCCTATCTGGTTGGCAATCGTGGACATAAGCCTTATCATCTCGTCATTCACTTCGGCGTCGGGGCGTGTTTGCAGCGAAATCACGCCGATGATATTGTCCGCGACATGCAGGGGCAGTATTATATCGCCGTGAACCGGCAGATCATCCGGCTGTATTTTGTGACGGGCATCCTCGCTGGAATTCCTGCAGACAATTATTTCTTTTTCGGTCACGGCAAAGCCGCAGAGACAGTCCCGGACTCCCGGCCTGGCGCAAAGCTTCAGCTGGGCCTCGGAAAGGCCGGTGTGGGAAACAAGCCGCAGCAAATCCCCTTCCACGAGGAACACCGCGGCTCTTTTTTCGAAACGGAACAACTCCATCTCCACGAGGGCCCGCAGGACTCCTGAAAGAAGCCCGTCCAGGTCGATTGTGCTGTTGAGCACCAGGGAGATTTCGTACAGGGTCTTTAACTCGGCATTGATCCTTTCCAGCTCGCGGCCGTGCCGGATAATCCTTTCCTTGTCTTCCTGCTTTTCGATGGCGCGCCTGATATTGAGGACCAGCTGATCGAGATCGTAGGGTTTCTGGAGGTAGGAGAACGTCCCTCTGTTGGTGGCCTCGATCGCCGAATCGAGCGTGGCGTTTCCGGTCAGGATAATCGTCTCGGTCGAAGGGAAGTCCGAATTGATGCACTCGAGGATTTCCATCCCGTGCATATCGGGAAGGCCCAGGTCCAGAAGCGCAACGTTCACGGTGCGGCTGCCGAGGAGGGAGAGCCCTTCGCTGCCGCTTGCCGCCGCAAGTGTTTCAAACCCCTTCGCTCTCAGTATGTCGGAAAGGGTCTTTCTCAGGTTGGAGTCGTCATCGATAATGAGAACAGAGTGCCTGTCCATATGCCAACCTCCAGCCGAACGCCCGCGGCATTTGTCGCGGTTTTATCGCTTCAGTTTGTTATTTAATTTTTATTATTTGTTACTTAATAAAAGATATCCTTGAAAGGGTGTTTGTCAAGCAGGTGCGGGTTGCCGCGGTTGACCGTTCCCGGTATTGGAAGGATATGTCGAAATCAATCAGGATTCTGATAAATTGAAGCGGTTAGAGGAAAAAGGGAGGGAAGGCATTCTATCAGGTAAGTAAAATGTGAATGCAACCTTTATCCGCTGATTGGCATATAACAATCTTAGTAGTACTATTCTCCTGCTACAAATATTCCTCCCCCTTCAAGGGGGAGGCCAGGAGGGGGATGGAGTGCTATGATGCCGAGAAACCCATCTCCACCCCGCCCCTCCCCTTGAAGAGGAGGGAGCTTTTGATGGCAGTGGAAGATTGATCCCAATCAGATAAATTAAATGTATATTTTACATGCATTCCCGAAAAACGGCCCCGGCAAGGGAGGCCAGCGGGAGCACCCGGTCGGCGGCGCCGAGCTTGACGGCTTCCTTCGGCATGCCGTACACAATGCATGATTGTTCGTCCTGGGCGAAGGTCAGGGCGCCGGCTTCCTTCATTTCCAGAAGGCCCCTTGCCCCGTCGTCACCCATGCCGGTCATGATAACACCGATGGCGTTTTTCCCCGCGTAGCGCGCCGCGGAACGGAACAGCACGTCCACCGAAGGCCGATGTCGACAGACCAGCGGTCCGTCTTTAATTTCCACGTAATACCGCGCTCCGCTCCTTTTGAGCAGGGCATGCCGGTTGCCGGGGGCGATCAGCGCCCTGCCGCGTATGACAGTGTCGTTGTCTTCGGCCTCTTTCACCGAAATCCGGCAGAGCCCGTCCAGCCTGGCGGCAAAGGACCGGGTGAAGTGCTCGGGCATGTGCTGAACGATGACGATTCCCGGCGCGTCGGCCGGCATCGCTTCGAGGAAGGTTCGCAGGGCTTCCGTCCCGCCGGTGGACGCCCCGACCGCGACCACTTTCTCGGTGGTCCTGATCATCGACTTGCCGCTGGGTCCGGTGATCACCGCATCGGCCGTCAGCTTCGCCGGAACTTCCTTAAGGCCGGGACTGATGCGCCTGACCCTTGCCATCGCCGCCGCCTTCACGGCATCGCATAAGAGCACCCTTGATTCCTCGATAAACCGCTTAACGCCCAGGCGCGGCTTCTGGATGATGTCGACGGCGCCGCACTCCAGCGCTCTGAAGGCGGTATCGGAACCTTTTTCGGTCAGGCTGGAGCACATCAGCACGGGAATCGGGTGCTGGCTCATTATCTTCTGCAGAAAGGTAATGCCGTCCATGCGCGGCATCTCCACATCGAGGGTTATCACGTCTGGGATTTCCTCCCTTATGCGCTGGGCGGCGATGAACGGGTCAGCGGCTACACCCATGATCTCGATCCCCGGATCGGAAGAGAGGATTTCGGCGAACGTCTGGCGGACAACAGCGGAATCATCGACAATAAGCACCCGTATTTTTCTGTCCATGCTCTCAGTCCCTTTTAATTTTGCCCAGGCGCTTCAGGAGGATTTCGCCGGTATCGGTATGGAACAGGATCTTTCTGCCCTGATCGCCCCCGACGTCGGAGGCGACCAGTCTGAGCTGTTCCCGTTCGATGATCCGCAGCGCTGTTTCTATGTTCTGGCTGCCTACGGACGCACCTCTCCCCCGGGAGACATCGCTTGCCGGCAGGATATTTGAACCGCCAAACAACTTGACCTCGATTTGGGAGCGTTTTATCCTGCGACGGTCAAAAAAGCGCAGCATATCCATGATCGACGCGTCCACATAGCGGCAGGCTTCACCTGGGGCATTCTCCTCCGGCAGGACGGCATGGCAGATGGCCCCGCAATGGCGCTCGGCGCTGAACATTGTTACGGATACGCATGAGCCAAGCACGGTCGCCACAACCGTCGGCCTCTCTGCAAAATACGATTCGCCGGGCTTGAGGAAGACCTTCCGGTCCCTTTCATCAGCCCTGTTCATGCCGTTTTCCGGTAGATGGTGGAATTGACCTGCGCAAGGGGAAGATCGAGGCCGTTCAGGGTTTCCGAGTGGCCCAGAAACAGGTGCCCCCCCGGGTTAAGGTAACCGCAGAACTTCCCGAGCACCTTCTCCTGGGTCGGCCTGTCGAAATAGATCAGGACATTGCGGCAGAAGATGATATCCATCCGTTCGTTTATGCCGAAATCGCCGTCGAGAAAATTCAGACGGCGGAAGGTGACGAGGGAGCGTATTTCCGGGACCATCCTGACAATTCCCCGGCTCCTGTCCCTGCTCCGCAGCATGTATTTATTCCGCAGGTCAAGGGGCACCGGAGCGATCTTTTCTTCCTCGTAGATGCCGCGTTGCGCCTTTTCCAGCACGCTGGTGCAGATGTCAGTGGCCAGAATGGAAAAATCGGGAGCTCCGTGGTTTTCGGCATAATCGCTCAGGACCATGGCCAGGGTATACGGCTCTTCGCCACTGGAGCAGCCTGCGCTCCAGAGCTTCAGCCTGCCGTTTGCAGTCCCGTGGAATTCCGGCAAAACTTTTTCCGAGAGGTATACGAAATGGGCTGGTTCGCGGAAGAAATCGGTCTTGTTGGTCGTGACCGCGTCGATCATCATTACCATTTCCGACCGCCTGCCTTCCCGGCTCTGGAGAAAATCGTAGTAGTCCCGGAATGAACGGATTTCCAGGCTGCGCAGGCGTTTCCGCAATCTCGACTCCAGCATGTGCCTCTTCGCTTCCGGCATCTTTATGCCGCAGCTGCCTTCGATTAATTTGCTGAAAAGCCTGAATTCCCTTTCTGTCATGATAACGGAGAAAGGTTCGGATTGTTGTGATTCAGGTCGGGTAGTTCCGTGCATGCAAGCCTAGCCCCATTTCACCAGTTGCGGGACGTCGAGGATCAACGCCACGGCCCCGTCCCCCAGGATTGTCGCGCCCGAAATCCCCTGCACGTTGCGGTATGCTTTCCCCAGGGATTTGATTACGGTCTGGTGTTCCCCTACGACGGTATCCACCAGGAGCCCGATCCGTTCACCGTCGATACAGGTGATGACAACCTGCTGGATGGCCAGCGCGGTTCCGCTCAGCAGAAAACGTTCCCGGAGCGGGATATAAGGAACAATGTGCCCGCGCACGTACGCCACGTTCTTGCCGTGGGCTTTTTTGACATCTTCCCGGGTCAGTTCCACGCACTCCTCCACGAAGGAGAGGGGGAGAACGAAGCTGTTGCCGCCGACTTTCACCAGGAGGCTTTCGATTATCGCCAGTGTAAGGGGAAGGCGGATGGTTATGGCGGTCCCTTCGCCCCTCCGGCTGCTGATGTCGATGACTCCCCGTAGCGCATCGATGGCCTGCTTAACCACGTCCATGCCGACGCCCCGCCCGGACACGCCGGTTATCTTCCTGGCCGTGGAGAACCCGGGGGCGAAGATAAGGGCGAACAGCTCCTTTTCCGAAAGTTCCGCGTTTTCCGATATCAGTCTCCGCTCGACGGCCTTGGCGCGGATGGCGTCCCTGTCCAGCCCGGCCCCGTCGTCCCTTATGGTGATGATAACGCAGTCGCCGGAATGTTCCGCGGTCAGGCATACTGTTCCCTGGCGCGGCTTGCCGGACGCCTCGCGCGCATCGGGAGGCTCGATGCCGTGATCGATGCTGTTGCGGATGATATGAACCAGCGGGTCGTTGAGACGTTCGATGACCGTCTTGTCCAGTTCCGTTCCCGCCCCCTCGGTGATCATTTCCACTTCCTTGCCGAGATCGCCGGAAAGGTCGCGGACCAGGCGTCTGAACTTGCTGAACGTGGTGCCGATGGGCATCATGCGGATATTGAGCGTGCTGTCCCGCAGTTCCGAGGTGAGCCGTTCCACCTCCTCGGCTATGAGGGTAAGATGCGGGTCGTTGCTCAGGGCCGCGGTCTGTGTAAGGCGCGCCTGGACCGTAACCAGTTCTCCCACCAGGTTCACCAGGCTGTCCAGCTTCTCCGAAGGGACGCGGATGCTGGACGATGTTTCCACGCCCTGACGCCGCTGCTGCACTTCCCGGACCTGCTGCTGCTCAGCGAGAGCCGCTTCCACATGGGAAGAGTCCGTCATCCCTTTTTCCACCAGTATCTCGCCGAAACGCTTCTGACACTTTAACGCCCTTTCCGAGTCCTCCGGCGTCAGGTCGCCGCGTTCCACCAGTATCTCGCCGAGCTTTTTCCGCGCTGTTTCGGAAAACGGGCCGCCGCCGACATCTATGGCTTCCACGCACAGCTCGCTGTCCTCCTCGACGAAAATGAAAACATCCCTGACGGCGTTGATATCGCGACGCGTCGTGAGGATGATGTCCCAGTAAGTGTAACAGCGCTCCGCATCAATTTCCTCCAGGGGCGGAATTTCGTCCAGGTGGGCGACAACCCTGCACTCGCCAAGCTCCCGTAATTCGTTTAAAAGCAGCACCGGATCTGTGCCGCTGAGGAAAATATCCCTGGATGGTTTAAAGCGAATCCGATAAACGCTCTCCTCCGTGCCCTTTTGAACGGGGTGGGCGGAAGCCGGACTTTCCCCGGCCGATTCCCCGCCGCCGGCGGCTGTGCACGCCATGGATCTGAAAAATGCCGTCAGCCGCTCTTTTTCCGGTTCGTCCACACCTTCATCGCCGTCCAGCATGGCGCGTATCAGGTCGCAGGACTTGAGCGTGGCATCGATCAGATCCCTTCCGACCGGCGTCATGCCGTTGCGCACCTGGTCGAATACCGTTTCCACGTCGTGGGTAAACTCGGAGATGCCTGTAAAACCGAACATGGCGCCCGAGCCCTTGATGGTATGCATGGCGCGGAATGTGCGGCCGATCGTATCCGGATCGTCGGGATTTTCCTCCAGCTCCAGAAGCGCCGTCTCCAGTTCCGCCAGAAGCTCGCCAGCCTCCTCCCGGAACGCTTCCCGGTGAATATTGCTCATCTCCATAGTGCGGTCGCCCCTAAGTGTACAAGCATATGAATACGGTGACGAATAAATATTTCAGCAAGAAATGCTGTCATTTCGAACGAAGAGAGAAATCTTGAAAATGTCATGAAATCCATGAAGATCTCTCCCTTTGATCGAGATGACACGGAACTTATGAAATCGGGGTCTAAGTAAAAGTTCCCGCAACAGGCAGTATTCATTCCTGTATCCCGCCGGACGCTTCACCGGCCTGTTCAATCCACAGACAGCCGGCATATGGCCCGTCCAGACAACTTTCCTGTCGGGCATATCCCGCTTCTTCCGTTCCGTTGGCAAACGCTTCTCCGACATTACGGAGCTCAAGGGTTTTGCCGGACCTGACAGCCGTCCGGTGTGCGGAGCAGAACAATTGCAGACAGCAGAGGTCCGCCGTCGGAACCCCGGCCAGGTCCAGGACAAGATGAGTTGCCGCCGCCAGCGCTTCGGCGATGACGCTTCTCAGCTCCGCCGCGTCCTCGATTGTCAGGGAATCCCCCAAGGCAAGTACGCTTGCGTCTCCTGATTGCGTAAAACTGTGAATCATGGTTATACTCCAGGGCGGTTATTTCACGAATTTCCTGACGGTCTCGATCAGCTGTTCCGGCTTGAACGGCTTCACTATCCAGCCGCTTGCCCCCGCCTGCTTGCCCGCCATTTTCTTGCTTTCCTGGGATTCCGTAGTGAGCATGACGATGGGCGTGAATTTGAGGCCGGGTCTGCCGCGCAGCTCCCTGATCAGCTCGATGCCGTCCATTTCCGGCATATTCAGGTCGGTTATGACCATCGATATTTTTGTGCCGTCAAGCTTGGCAAGAGCATCTTTGCCGTTATTCGCCGCAATGATTTCATAACCGGCGTCCTTGAGCGTGAATGTGACCATCTGTCGCATTGAAGCCGAATCATCAACAATCAAAAGTGTAGGTGCCATTGTGTTTTTCCTCGCTTATTCCGATTCCTGAAATCGTCCGCCCGGATCATGCGGCACCCCGCGAGAGGGACTGCTGCATGATTTCCCGTTCCGACTCCATGGTATACATGTTTTCCAGCCATGCCACGTCGTCCCGCAACGCTCCGCCCCGGCGCCCGCGGGAGGAATCCTCCAGCAAGCGCAGCATCTCTTCGGACTCGGCCCGGAGTGCATGCAGCGGTTCGATGACATGCTCGATTTTCTGCCTGGTAATATCCTGGAATTGCATTGAAATGACGATGCCGCTGATGTCCCCGGCCAGGGATTCCGTTTCGGCTGACAGACTGTCCAGCTCCATTTGCGCGCCGAGCATGACATCATTTAACCTGCCCAGGGTGTCATTCATGATTTTTTCCGATTCCCTTGAGCGGTCCTCGGTCGCATCCGTGCTTTTTTGCGTTTCACCGCAGACCCCGGCGATCTCGGCTTCGACGGCGCGGATCAGTTTGCCGATTTCGCTCGCGGCCGAGTTGGAACGCGCCGAAAGCCTGCGCACCTCGTCGGCCACGACCGCGAATCCCCTGCCGTATTCGCCCGCCCGCGCAGCCTCGATGGATGCATTGAGGGCCAGCAGGTTGGTCTGGTCGGCGATATATTCTATTTCCTGGACCACCTGACGAATGCTTTCAACGGTATGGGCAATTTTCTCCATGTTCTCCAGCGTGTGCCGGGCAACCCCGTTTACGCTCCGCAGGTTGCCGATCACCGCGGACAGCGCCTCCCGGCTGAGGTCGATAAGGGCTTTTCCGCTCCCGTCGTCGACGGCGGCAAATCCTCCAAGGGCAGTTGCCGCCCTGGCGGCCTGTTTTCTGGCCCTCGACGTTATATCCATAAACCTCTCTCCTACTTCCAGCACGGCGGATTCGGTCTCCCGGATAACGCTGTCTAGCTGGCTGGCAAGCACCGGGAGAAGCCGGACGTTCTTCTGCAGAAGCTCACTGACCGGCACCGGCTCCGCCGCACGGAACGCACCGCCAATGGCTTCTGCCGGTGTTTCGTGATTTGCGGCCTTGCGCGGTCTCGCCGCCCACAGGTGAAAGGCGGCCGACGCGGAGAGAAAAACGGCCGCGGCCGTAAACAGCCGGGCCGCGTCGTCTGCAATCAGGGCAGGCAATGCCCCGACCAGAACCAGCATGCTTGCCATGATCGGGGTTTTCATGGGGTTTTTGAACATTATTTAAAATCCTTTGTTTCTACGCCGGCAGATTGGCGCAATACTGTCAAATCCCCCCCTGCTTCCCTTTTCCAAAGAGGGGCAGGGGGGATTTTGTTCAGAACCTTTCGAATTCGGAGTCCAGGGCATCATTTCCCATATCGATATTGAATCCGCTGTCAATGACGGCCTTTTTCCTGCCGTAGCCGTTGGCCGCTGCCTTTGACGCTACCTTTTCCGGCTGTTTCCTTGCCTCGGCTTTTCTTGCCTGGGACGGGGATGCCGATGGAGCCCGACGCGCCTCTTCCGTGCGGAAAAATGCCACCGCGCCCTGCAGCTGTTCTGCCTGGGTGGAGAGTTCCTCCGCGGTGGACGACATTTCCTCCGCTGCGCTTGCGTTCTTCTGTATAACCTGGTCGAGTTGCTGGATGGCCTTGTTGATCTGCTCGGCCCCCGCATCCTGTTCGCGGCTGGCGGCCGTTATCTCCTTGACGAGGTCCGCCGTTTTTTCGATGCTCGGCAGGATATTGGCCAGCAGGGCGCCCGCCTTTTCGGCTATCTCGACGCTGCTTGCCGAGAGTTCGCTGATTTCTCCGGCCGCCGCCTGGCTGCGCTCGGCAAGCTTGCGCACTTCGGCCGCCACCACGGCAAATCCCTTGCCGTGTTCCCCCGCCCGCGCTGCTTCGATGGCGGCGTTCAACGCCAGCATGTTGGTCTGGCGGGCAATTTCCTCGACGATATTGATCTTGTCGGCAATCTCCTTCATTGCGGAAACCGTCTGCGCCACCGCCTTGCCGCCCTCATTGGCTTCCTCGGAGGACTTCACGGCGATTTTTTCCGTCTGGATTGCATTGTCTGCGTTCTGCTTGATATTGGCGGACATCTGCTCCATTGAGGAAGACGCCTCTTCGGCCGCCGCGGCCTGTTCCGCCGCGCCCTGGGACATCTGCTCGGAGTTGCCGCTCATCTCCCTGCTGCCGGCCGCCACGTTGTCGGCGGCGCTCTTCACGTCGTTCACCACGCCGCTCAGCTTCTCCACCATGGAAGCAAGCGCGGTCATCAGCTCATCTTCAGCCGAACGGGGTTTGACCGTGACCGTAAGGTTGCCGTCGGCAATCTCCTTGGCAACTCCGGTGATTTCCTCCATTGCGCCTTTTACCTCTTTCAGGCTGTTGTTGATCTTCGAGAAGTTCTCATGGGCTTCTTTCGTGTGCCTGTCGGCTGCCCTGATATTCAGGTCGAACCCCAGGTCGCCCCTGGCCAGCAGCAGCAGGTTGTTCGCCAGGCGGTCCACCTCTTCCTGGGTGTAATCCCTGGAGCTGATCATGGCGGTAAGGTCCTGCACGACCTCCACGTAGCCGAGTTTCTCGCCTTTCTTGTTGAGAAGATAAGAGGTATCCTGCTTGCACTTGGAGCCGTGCCAGTCGAAGAAGCTCTCCGTAACGCCCCTGTTCAGCTGCCTGATGCCGCAGCCCTCACTGTTGCATATGTTGGCAGCCGCATTGCTGCAAGGCATGCCCTGGGCCGACACGCGGTCCTTGATGCGGCCGGCTTCCACCAGCAGCTTTTCGAACGGCTTGTTCATGAAAGTCCATTTCATATCCATGTCGGTGACGTGGATCGGGAACGGAACCGCGTCGATGATCGCCTCGTACCATGCGTTCTTGTCCGCCACCGTATCCAGGGTCCTGTTGATGCCCTCGACGATGGTCCGGTACTCTCCGTTGTGGCGCGCCTCTTCGGCGCGCTTCTCGAAATCGCCGCACAGGGCCGCTTCAACCAGACCTTCGGTATCCTGGATCATGGTTCCGACGGCGCTTTTCACCGAAGCAAGGCTGCTGTTGATCTTGGCGAAGTTGTCGTAAGCTTCTTTCGTGTACTGGTCCGCTTCCGCCACAGCCAGATCGAGACCCAGGTCGCCTTCGGCCAGAAGCAGCAGGTTGGCGGCCAGCTTCTCCACCTGCTCCTTGGTGTAGTCGCGCGCCTTGATCATGGCCGTAAGGTCCTGAACAACCTCGACGTAACCGATTTTCTCGCCCTTCTTGTTGACGAGATACGAAGTGTCCTGCTTGCACTTGGAGCCGTGCCAGTCGAAGAAGCTCTCCGTAACGCCCTTGTTCAGCTGCCTGATGCCGCATCCGTCCGAGTTGCAGATATTCGCGGCCGCATTGCTGCAGGGCAGGCCTACCGACGAATTGCGGTCCTTGATCTGGCCGGCTTTCATCAGCAGGTTTTCAAACGGCTTGTTCATGAACGTCCACTTCATGTCCATATCGGTCACGTGGATCGGGAACGGCACGGCGTCGATGATCGCCTCGTACCACATTGTCTTGTCCACCACCGTATCGAGGGTCCTGTTGATGCCCTCGACAACGGCGCGGTATTCGCCCTGATGGCGCGACGCATCGGCCCTGGCGTCGAACTCTCCCTTCAGCGCTGCGCCCAGCAGCTTTTCGCTGTCGTCGACCAGGGCTCTGACCGCATCGATCAAATTGTTAAGATTGTTTTTGATTTCGTCGAACGCACCGTTGTAATTGTTTTTGATCTTCGGCGGGATATCGCCCTTGCCGATCTTGTCGAGGTACGAGGCAATAACCCTTACCGGCGCCCCGAAACCATAGATGAGCTCATTCAGGCCTTTGACGATATCCGCCCACTCACCCTCGAATCTGGACACGTCGCCTTTCACCGCAAGGTTGCCGTCCTTGCTCGCCTTGATCAGCATGCCCAATTCACCGCGCAGATTACTCATGATGTCCACGAAACGGTTGATGCTTTCCTTGATGGCGTTGTAATCGCCCCGATATTCCCCGGATATCTTTTCCGGTATTTCGCCCTTGCTGATCTTTTCCATGTATCCCGTGGTGATCCTTAGCGGCTCCGTCAGGTTTTCGAACATATTGTTCAAGCCGCCGATAGCTTTCGAGAAAAAGCCCTCGTGCGCGTTCGGGTCCACACGCTTGTCAAGATAGCCTTCATAAGACGCGACGCACATTTCCCTTATGTCGATTCGTAAATCTTCATGCGCCTTGCGACAGCGATTGAGGCTTTCCCTCAGCTTGGCGAAATCGCCGTTATAACCCTCGCTTATTTCGTCAAATACATCTCCCCGGCTGAGCTGGTCGATACGCTTCGAAGCATCGAGAATCGGATCGAGAACCGCGTCCAGCGTTCCGTTGAATTCTTCTATTATTTTCCGGAACTCGCCCTCATGCCTGCTGGCGTCCGCGCGCGCGGCCAGATTGCCGGCAATGGCGGCCCTTGCGAGTGTGTCGGCATCGCCAACCAGACCTCTGACAGCCTCCACCATTTTATTCATGGCCGCCATGACGCTGTTTTCTCCCGCGTCCCCTGTCCCGATGTTGATGGAGAGGTTACCGGCTGCCACCATATGGGCAATTTCGGCGACATCCCTGGGATCGCCGCCCAGCTGACGCCGGATGACCCTGTTGATGAAAACGCCCAGCCCGATTGCAAGCAGTATCCCTACCGCCATTACGACGAGAAAGACCTTTTCCGAAGAACTCACCAGCGAGTTGTTTTCCGCGGACGACTTTTCCATGCGGGCGGATTTCATATCAATCAGTTTCTGGATCGATTTGTCGACTGCTCCCGCGGTCTGCTGAAATCCGTTTTCCAGCAGCAACTTGTAGGCGTCGCTCTTTTTGTTCTGTAACGCCAGCCGGATAATCCGCTCCTTATATGGGGCATACGCTGCCCGTGCCGTCTTCAGTTCCTGGATCATCCTGTGGTCTTCCGGCGAAACCAGCTTTTTGTCCAGTTCCGCGATAGCGTCCGTCACCTTGCCATCAAGTTCGGTGACGCTTGCGGCGACATTCTTCGTGCCTTCCATGGTCTGCTCAAAGACAACATCACGCAACCCCACGCGAACGCGCTGGTACAAAATTCCCAACTTTCCAAGGGCAAGCGCCGGCTGTGATTCATAAGTCTCCATCCGCGAATAGGAAGAGCCGATCCTGTTCATCTTGGCTATTCCAAAACCGCCGATTATGCCCGCGATGCATGCAACGGCCGTAAACCCCGCTAGAAGCTTCGCACGTAAACTCAGGCTGGAAAAAAATCCCCTCATAACCTCTTCTCCCTTCGAATTGTATGTCCTGTCATGATTTATCCCCGAATCCGTGACGCCTGAACGCCGAGGCAAGCAGAATGCCGGTTTTTTCCGTCGACCGTGACCGCGAACCGTGGCCGTGGAAATGTCTTTTCGGACAACGGACACGGATCACGGAAAAAACCGAGGCGTTCCGCGCAGACGAAGGCGTGAAGACGTCACGGATTCTGGTTATCGTTAATCCGTTCCTGTAGCCGCGTCAATTTCGCCGATTTCGCCCAGCGCCTCGGCTTCCTCGAAAGTGAATATCCTGTCGGTGTCGAGGATGATGACGAATTCATCGCCGCGCCTTCCCATGCCGCTGATGAAGTCGATGTTCAGCTTCATACCGATGCGCGGGGGAGGCTCGATGTCAGCAGACTCCAGCTCGAGTACTTCCTGCACCGAGTCCGCAAGCGCGCCCACAATGATCGATTCTTCCTCCAGGTCCACCTCCAGGACGATGATGCAGGTATTGACCGTCTTTTCGGTAATTTCCATGCCGAACTTCAGTTTCATGTCAACGACCGGGACGACGCTTCCCCGCAGATTGATGACCCCGCGCATAAAATCAGGAGTCCGCGGCACCTTCGTGATGCTGATGAAATCAAGAATTTCCCTGACCTTCGCGACATTTACGGCAAATGTCTCTCCGGCAAGCCTGAAAGTCAGATATTGTTTCGTTTCTATATTCGTCGCATCCATGTTTCTCTCCTGAAATATTTGTCACACATGAAACACTCTTCCGCGAAGACGGCGTAATACCAAGTTGCATTCAATTCATTGTCATTTCGAGCTCAAGCGAGAAATCTTGAACGCGCTTGTCAAAGATGTCTCTCTTTGTTCGACATGACATGTCTATAAATCGTTTGATTGCAACTTGGTACAAGCATGTTTTCCACTTTGCCCGGGCAAATACGGTTTCAGGTTTATAACCAGACTAAAAAAGCGCCATGCTTTTGGCTTTCATTCTGATCATGCATTCAGCGGTTGATTCCCGCATCGGAAACCTTCGCGTTAACGGCATGAGACGGGGAGACGTTGATAGTGTCTTTTGCTCGCCACAATCAAGAAGACTAATCGACACAATTTGCCAAAACTTAAATTTTTTTTAAATTTAACTTTGAGTTAAAATTTTGTGGACTTACACATAAGGCATAGTCGCCTCATGCAGAGATAAACGGGATAAATGGGCAGGTTTTTTTAACGGGCAAAGGAGAAATCTTCCAGGAGCAGGGCTTCGGCTATGGTCAGCCGTTCTTTTTCGGGAGGGTTGCCGCCATGGAGTTCACTGACGAACAGCGCGTTTATCGCCGCCAGCGAGGTATTCAGCAGGTCCAGATCGATTATGGCGTTTCCGGGCAATGATTCGACCCCCTTGAAATTTCTCGGGCAGAAATCGACGGACGGCCTGTCGAACTCCCTGGTAAGGATCGGCAGGCCATGGGTGCGACAGATTATCGGGCGGGCCTGATAAAGGAGACAGGCGCCGTTTTCCAGGAGGGGACAGGGGCCGTCCGCGGTTGCGGCGCAGGCCTTTTCACGGATGTATGAAGACTCGTCCGCCGGAAGCCGCCGGAGAGCCACGGACAGGTTCACCGCCTCCACCGGGAACAGCGAGATATGGCGGCAGCAGCTGTCGCAACCCTTGCGGCAGGCTATCAGATCAAAATATTTCTTCTCGATGCTCCGGCAGAAGCCGTCAATTTTTTCAACAAGATTGCGATAGTTTTGCAAAGCTTTCATAACGGCTATCCCGCCTCGTAGTCGACCGTAACAACGGATTTTGAAACCGATTTCACATACGGTACGATCGTATCCGCATGGTACGGGTGCACCTGGTATGCCCGGAGGTCCTCCAGCGAATCGAATTTCGTCACCAGCGCCAGATCGTAGGAGCGCTCCGAACGGACCACATCCGTGCCCACCTCAAGATGGCGCAGCAGCGGAATATTCCCGGCCATGCCGAGCAGCATTGCCTTCGCTTCCGCTATATTCGCGTCCGTCGGGTCATTCAATTTGAAAAAAACGATATGGGCAATCATAACCGGCATTCCTCCCGTAAACGGATAATGCTAAAAACTCCCGCCATATGTACAACGGAAAAGGCACAGCTGTCAACTGACCATGGCAGGATATAAATTTTGGTCAAACCTGCTCCGGAGGCACACCGTTCGGAGCGTACGCCGTCCGGTATCTGATCCCGGCTTTTCTCAGCCTTTCTTCCACCTCCCTGTAAAGAACGAGCTCCTCTACCTCGATTTCCTCCAGTTCCGGGGAAATGGCGCCGAGCTTCTTTTGCAAAGCTTTCACATTTTCCGCAGGCGAGAAACTCACCATAACGGCCGGCTGCACCCGGATCCCGGCCCGACAAAGGTTCTCCACTGCCCGAAGCTGCAGAAGAAACCCTTCCCGGCTCGCCCCCGTAAGCATCGAAAATTCCTCACCGGTAGTCCCCTTCAGGCTCACCCTGACATAGAGGTTGGGAAAACGGGCCAGTTTGCCTGCAAAAGCTTCGTCAAGGCCTATCAGGATGCCGTTTGTTTCGAGTATAAAGAGGAAACTCTCCGGGATGAGCCTCAAAACTTCGATGAGATGCTCCGGGCATATGGTCGGCTCATTGCCGCTGACCCTTGCCTTCCGGAAACCTTTTCCCCGGGCAATGTCGACAAGCCTTCGCGCAACCGCCTCCGGCGCAAGGAACTCGCCGCTCTCCTCCGGCCGTACCGCCTCCCGCCAGGACCAGCAGAAGCGGCAGCGGAGATTGCATCCCACGCAGTCCGCCGTGGCGATCCCCCCGTAAAACCGTGCCGGACGAAAACGCCGGTACTTTCTCAGGTTTCCCCTGCAGACTATCTTCGCCGTTTCTTCCGCCTTCAGGACGGGATCATACATAAGCTCCCCCTGGTCACGGACCGAGGAGATGGGCGTTCCCCAACCGCACCCGCTTCAAGCCTGCGTCCATGGCCGCCGACAGGCATTCCTCCGCATGGCCCCTTGATGTCAGGGGAAGGTCGGTCATATGCAGATGAGGGGCAAACGCAAGAAGTGAATAAGGGATGGAACAGTCCAGACCTGCAATAAATGAAGCGATCTTCCCGACCTCCCGGGAGTCTATATAGCCAGGCACCAGAAGGGTGCTGGCAACAAGGGGAGGCGGATCAGGCCTTTCGTGGATCCGGGCGGCCGCCCGGATAAAATTTTCAAGTGTACGGGAATTGTCCGAGCCGGCAAGCGCCCTATGAATTGCTGAATTGAAAGCCTTCAGGTCAAACTTGACACACCCTCCCGACAAGAGGGAGATATCCATGGCCGCATCGAGCAACGATGAATTGAAAGATCCGTTGGTTTCCCAGCAGAAGCGCAGAATCCGCCCCCCGGCCCTCTTTCTTGCCAGCCGCGAAGCCTCCAGGAAAACGGGCATTTGCGGGCTCGGGTCCCCGCCGAAATAGCAGATGCAGGAAGTCATGTCGTCTGCCGCGTCCACCAGTTCCCCGGCCGTATGCCATGTCGGGCGCAGTGTAAGACGGCGGAAATCCCCGTTCTGGCAGAATGCGCAGTCAAAGGAACAGACTTGCGAAAACACCGCCAGGTTTTTGTAACCCCGTTCAGGCCCGTTCCGATGGGCAAACCGGGGGTATCCCGCCCCCGTACCCGCGGGGCAGACCCAGTCGGCAACGCAGTTCGTGGGGAGCGGATCGAAGTACCAGGAAAAATTGCCCCTTGTAACGCCACCCTCGAGTCTGCCCTGAATGTTCCGTCTGAGTCCGCAATATCCCGCATGACCTTCTCCGATTACACATTCATTCGCACAGAAGTCGCAGTGCACGCCTCCGCGGGACCGCGGAGGCTCCGGAACGAGTCCTTCCGCCTTTCGGGTTTCGCGATGACGTTCCATGACCACGGAAAGCGAAACCGACGGCCGCTCCCTCAGGCAGGCGGCGCAAACCCCGATCCCCGTGGAGACCATGACATCCCCGCTCTTGCAAACTTCACATACCGTCACCGGCCGAAAGACCATTTCACGCCTCGATTGATTCGCCGCTTTGCAGATAAAAAACAGGATACTTACCGTTTAAATATACCATTTTTCGCAGTCTTACTCCAACCTCCCGTCTCTTCTCGAATCAGACTATTGCTAAGTACATCCGTTCATAAATTCGATGACGTATCAATATTTCGGCAGAAATGTTGTCATTTCGAACAAAGAGAGAAATCTTGCTGGTTTTGCCGCATGTTTTAAGATCTCTCCCTTTGGTCGAGGTGACATCAAATTTATGAAAACATGCACTAAGTCTAAAGCTTTATGTCTTGAATTTTGTTTCTGCCCCCTTGAATCCCCTTCATTCCATGCAAAAATGATTCTGTCTTAGACAGTTCATAGAGCATGTCATAATTTCTAAACCGGACTAAGCTGCGTCACAATTGTGTGTAGAATTAAACTAATCTTTGGAGGGAGCGCAATGCCGTTGAAAGAAAAGGTCGCGATCATTACCGGGGGAGCTCAGGGAATAGGCAGGGCGATAGCGAAGACATTTCTGGAGAAAGGGTGCAGGACCGTCATCGCTGACATTGACCTTGAAGCCGGCGGGGAAACAGTGGAAGAATACTCGAAAATCGGAAAAATCGAATTTATCCCGGCCGACATATCGTCCGAAAAAGAAATCGGCAAGCTGATCGGCATGACTGCGGAACGCTTTGCCCGGATTGACGTGCTGGTCAACAATGCCGGGATATCGGCGAACCTGCCGCTGGAGAACCTGCAGCTGGAGGAATGGAACAGGGTAATCGGTGTCAACCTGACGGGCCCGTTTCTCTGCACCAAATATGCCGCGCCATATCTTCGGCAAAGCAATGGCTCCATTGTCAATATAGCGTCCACCAGAGCTTTCATGTCGGAACCCGGAACCGAGGCTTATTCTGCATCAAAAGGCGGTATCGTGGCCCTCACACACGCTCTCGCGGTGAGTCTCGGACCCGATGTGAGAGTCAACTGCATAAGTCCGGGCTGGATCGATGCGAGCGGCTGGAAGAAGAAGAGCCGCCGCTGTTACCAGGAACTCTCGGAGGCCGATCACCATCAGCATCCGGCGGGCCGGGTCGGAAAGCCGGAGGATATTGCCGCCCTCACGGCATTCCTTGTTTCCGGAGAGGCTTCTTTTATAACAGGAGCAAATTTCATCGTCGACGGCGGGATGACCCGCAAAATGATTTATATTTAAAAAACGCGGACTTGCATTGGTTTTACATTACATTTACATGCAAAATTTCCCCGGGACGGTAAACTGGATAATTGTTCCTCAATGAAATCTTCAAGAAAACTAAATGTCCGGAGTTCAGCCATGAAGATTCTCCTGGTCTATCCGAAGTACCCAGACACCTTCTGGAGCTTCAAACATGCATTGAAATTCATCTCCAAAAAAGCCTGCTACCCCCCGCTGGGTCTGTTGACAGTCGCCGCAATGCTGCCTGACAATTGGGAAAAGAGGCTGGTGGACATGAATGTACGGCCGTTGTCCGACAAGGATTTGCGCTGGGCCGATTATGTGTTCGTCAGCGCCATGACCATCCAGAAGGAATCCGTAAAAACGGTGCTGGCGAGATGCAGGAAACTCGGGGTCAGGATCGTTGCCGGCGGACCGCTGTTTACCGCCAGTCCCGCCGATTTCGACGAAGTGGACCACCTCGTGCTCAACGAGGCGGAGATCACCCTTCCCCCTTTTCTGGAAGATTTACAGCAAGGCCGGGCTCGTCATATATATGCATCCGACGCGCGGGCGGAGTTGAAACTCACTCCAATTCCACTCTGGAATCTGATCGACACACGGAAATACGCGGCAATGAACATCCAGTATTCGAGGGGCTGTCCATTCGACTGCGAATTCTGCGACATTACGTCCCTGTTCGGGCGCAAACCGCGGACCAAGACCGGCGGACAGCTTCTCTCGGAACTTGAAAGCCTCTACGCCAGGGGCTGGCGGGGGGGAGTTTTCTTTGTCGACGATAATTTCATAGGAGACAGAAAAAAGCTCAAGAGTTTAATCCTTCCCTCAATCATCCGATGGATGGAAGAAAAAAACCATCCCTTCTCCTTTGTCACCGAGGCGTCAATAGATCTGGCGGATGACGGCGAACTGATGGAGCTCATGGTTAACGCGGGGTTCGAGGACGTTTTCATCGGCATCGAGAGCCCCAGCGACGAGTGCCATGACGAAAGCGGCAAGGTGCAGAACAGGGACCGCGACCTCCTCGACTGCGTCAGGCGGATACAGAAATCCGGCCTCCAGGTCCAGGCGGGCTTCATTGTCGGCTTTGACAGCGACCAGCCGTCAATCTTCGAACGTCACATCCGTTTCATCCAGGAAAGCGGCATCGCCACCGCCATGGTCGGCATGCTCACCGCCATGAGGGGAACTAAACTGTACCGCCGCCTGGTCAGCGAAGGAAGGCTGCTTGAGGACGCATCCGGCGACAACACGTCGATCGCCACCAACTTCATCCCCAAAATGAAGATGGAATCGCTCGTCAACGGCTACCGGACAATCATCGATACCATTTATTCGCCGAAACACTACTACCGCCGCGTCATAACCTTCCTCAAAGATTACCGGCCGCTTCAGCGCGGAGGACTCCAGCTCAAGCCGGACCATTTCAGGGCACTGGTAAAATCCATGGTGGTATTGGGTATTCTGGGCAAGGAAAGGTTCCAGTACTGGAGGCTGTTTTTCTGGTCGCTCATCCGCCGGCCACGGCTCTTTCCCACCGCCATCACCCTCGCAATTTACGGATTCCATTTCCGCAAGGTTGCCGAGAAGATATGCTGCGAGTCGAGGTGAAGTTACGGTTGCAGGGCACGTACCTATACTTCCATCTCCGCCAGAAATGGCCGGCATTTCAGCGGCAGGTTCTGCCTCTGCAGCCGCGGATTCAATCTCTCTTCAACGGCGAGTCCCGTGAAATACTTCTTCCAGAGATTCCGGTAAAACCTCTCACCGGCGGTCAGTTCCGGTTTTTCGAGCAATTCCAGTTCCGCGATCACCCACTTCTTCAGCGCCGCGTCATGGATGATCGCCCGCCCCCGGCGCGTGTCGTGAATGATCCAGTGCTGGTCGGAAAAACGGTCGGCAAAATGCGGCGCGATCAGGGGAAGTATCTGATAATCGGGCTCAATCCGAGCGTAATAGAACCCTTCCGCGACCAGCCCGAACCTCACGAATCCCTTCATCCGGTGGGCTTCTCTCCTGACTTTCAGCGCCAGTGCGCAAACCGGATAAACCAGATCGTGGGAAAGCAGCCGGTCGAGTCTGCTTCCGACCTCCTTTCCAAAGCGGAGATAGCGGTAAACAAGCATTTCGACATCCGGCGCCCCGGAAAGAAAGGCATGAAACGCGTCGCGCAGGGCATGGTCGGATATTGACGGCGCCACTGCCTTGAAAATTTCATCGGGGCTCCTGTGGTCCTCTTCAACCTGGACGACCCCGTGAAAGAGCGTACCCTGTGCGGGCGGAATCTCCGAAATGTCGTCCGGCTCCCCACCCGTCTCCAGGGCCAGCGCGACCGCCGCCAGCAGCCCATCAAAAGTCCCGTCGTATACGTAGACAGCCATAGGCTTTTCCCTTCACAATCCAAATCTCATACCCGTTCGCAATCAAATGTCGATTTCCGGACTATGAAAGTGCAATCCGAAATCCCCAAATTCCTGGATTCCCGCTTCCGCGGGAATGACGGTTTGTAACAATTTGAATGCGACTTGGTATCTACCTTCTACCTTCTACCTTCTACCTTTAACCCTAAAACTCCCCCGTAACGGCTGTCCGGAATTCATCGGCTGTTTCGCCGAAAAGGGAAAGCTGTCCGGAATCCGCAAGCGACGGTTTCTTTTTCGCCAGTACGGAACGCAGGGCGGCCTGATCCAATTCCCTGCCGCCGGAGAACAGGCCCCCCGCCGTCAGGAAATAGCGTGCCCGCTTCATGACCACGCCCAGTTTAATCAGATCGTCCATGGAGAGACGCTGCGCCCGCCTTGCGCGGATTATCCGCTTCGCCGAACGCACCCCGATCCCGGGGACGCGAAGCAGGACCTCGTAGGCCGCCCGGTTTACCTCGACAGGGAAAAGGTGGAGATGACGCAGCGCCCAGCCGACCTTGGGGTCGACTTCCGTATCCAGGACCGGATTTTTTTCATCCAGCAGCTCGTGGGAGGAAAAA
Source organism: Geobacteraceae bacterium (assembly GCA_035686205.1). Classification (GTDB taxonomy): domain Bacteria; phylum Desulfobacterota; class Desulfuromonadia; order Geobacterales; family Geobacteraceae; genus CAIWTU01. The sequence goes on along the minus strand of DASRZQ010000099.1, from coordinate 13,805 downwards.
CCGTAAAAACGCATCAGCCAGTCCGCCTGGTACAGCCGATGTTCACGGAGAAGCGGCGGTCCGGCGACGGCGGGAAGGTTGCCGCCGCTGTTTACCGGTATGAATGCCGAATAATAGACCCTTTTCAGGTTCAGCCGCGAATAAAGGCTTTCGGCGAGCCTGACGATCTGCAGGTCCGTCTCCGGTGTGGCGCCGACAATCAGCTGCGTGCTCTGGCCGGCCGGTACAAAAGGCGGTTTGCCGCGGACGGTCCGTCTATCTTCCCTGGCCTTGACGATCAATTCGTCCATCCGGCGCATGGGTGCCAGGATGTTCTCCCTGGTCTTGTCGGGGGCCAGCAGGGCAAGGCTTTCACGGGTCGGCAGCTCCAGGTTCACGCTCATTCTGTCGGCATAGCCGCCGGCCCTTTCCACCAGCAGCGGATCGGCGCCGGGAACCACCTTGAGATGGATATACCCGTTGAAACGATAATCTTCCCTGAGCTTTCGAGCCGCCTCCGCAAGAAGTTCCATTGTGTAATCCGGATTTCTCGTCACTCCGGTACTGAGAAAAAGTCCTTCGATATAGTTCCTGCGATAGAAATTGATCGTGAGGTCGGCTATTTCATCGGGCGTCAGCTCGGCGCGGCGCACGTCGTTGCTTCGCCGGTTGACGCAATATGCGCAATCATATACGCAGACATTGGTCATCAGGATTTTCAACAGGGAGACGCAGCGCCCGTCGGCGGTCCAGCTGTGGCAGATGCCGCAGGAAGCTCCGTTGCCTACCCCTCCCCTGTTTCTCCGGCGGCTGCCGGAGGAAGCGCAGGAAACATCGTACCTGGCGCCTTCGGTGAGAATCTCCAGCTTTTCTGCAAGCGTCATGTCTTTCTTCACGGAATTTCCTCCCGTGAGAAGTTTACATTGCCTGTGTGTCAGAATATGTCATTTTTTACCTGCATTAATTCTTGGACATCAGGGTGCTTCTACCGTTTATCCCCGATGTAAACGAGGCCATGTCCCTTCGCTCCGACCTCGCTTTCAGGGTACAAGTGTTATAACACCCGCATACCGAGGCGAAAACGGCAGCCAGAATAATAAATATCAAAATACGCACAAGATTTCTCATATGACAACTCCTTCTGTTGTGATTCTCCAATTACCGTAAAGGTCCCTCCGGTTTGCCGGAGGCACATGACATTACGCCAAAAACCTTAAACTTCAGGGGAGAACGGGATAGGGGCCTTACCGCCGCATATGCCGCAATTGAAAAAAAGCCGGGGCCTCATATCTTTCGGATATTTCGGCGACCCGGCTGTCTCGTTGAGACCCAATAGGCTTTCCGCCCCATCCTCGCGGATGGTTTAGTATTATCGTATATCGCACCGTCCTTGCGCGGACGGCCTTATATGCTGTCGGGCCTCACGCCCTACTCCAGGTAAAAATCCTTCTCCTTCAGGCCTACGTTCTTTTTCATGTTCCGGAAATTAATGACGGTCCTGTCGTTGTTGCGCTCTTCTATGACCAGCCGCGATATGCCTTCGTTTTCCAGGAAGGTGACCCGCAACTCCCTTACGCTCCCTTTTTTGCCGGGTACGATCTTCAGGGTGACATATCTGCCGCGGGTCTCCGCCCGCACATCGACCCCGGCCGGGACAGCGGCTACCGGGCTGTCGAGGAGACCAAACCAGCGTTTCAGGCTCTCTTCGCCGGGAAGCATGATTTTCTGCCGGACCCCCTCTTTCGGGAGGACCATGGCAAGCGAGGTGTCCCGCAACAGAACACGGCTCGGATAGGGGGAATAGAGCTCCATGTAGAACGTGTCCGGCTTCCTGAAACGCACCACCCCGCTTGCCTTCATTGTCTTCTTCATGAGGGATATCTGCTTGTCCTGGGTTATGTCGGCGGTAAAATCGGTAACCCCGGAAAAGCTCCGGCGAAGCATCTCAAGGCCCTGAACCGGCGTAATGGACCCGGCGCGTGCGAACGCCGGCAAAAAAAAGCAAAATGCCGATAAGACGAGCATAATAATCGTGAACTCACATTTGCCGGTTTTCCGGAATACTGCCCTCATAACTTTCCAACCCCCAGTGTCAGCTTGGCCGAGGCGACCTGCTTCCCCTCGACCACCGCTTCCCCTTCGCACAAGTGCAGCCTGCCGAAGGACTTCACTATGCGGATGGAAACAATGATGCGGTCACCTTCGCACACCCCGCCGGAAAATTCGGCATGATCGATGGAAGCCAGAAACCCGCCTTCACCCTCTTCCCGAGCGGCGGCTATCCCGGCCAGCTGGGCCATTGATTCGATGAGAAACACCGGAGGATACCCGGCCGGGTCGTGGGTAACGACTTTCAGCCCCTCGGCGCCGGAACCGCTTTCGAGGGAAAGAATGCGGTCGATGTACAGAAACGGATTCGTGTGCGGAAGATATGTGCGCGGATTACTGTCGAACAGACGCGCCTCCTCGAAAATCGATCGCATAATAAGGTCCCTCGGGAGATGCGGCAAAGTGCATCGCATTTTGTCCCGGAGACATGGAAAGGATAAGCGAGATCATCGACAGCCCGCCCATGGCAAGGGATCGGCCCAGTATCACGCCGGTTCTGACGAACCGGGCGGAAGCCAGCGTCTCCGGAAAGGGTTTCATTTCCTCCGCGACTCCCGACAGGGAAACCAGCGGGCATGCTCCGCCGGCGCCGAGCAGCCGCGACATCCCTTCGGCCTCAAGGCCTTTTACCAGGCTGCCGACAGTTCTGACATCTTCGATTTCCGCCAGTATATCAGCATTCCGTTCCCTCGCATGCCCCGTTTTTTCAAGCACCAGGATTCCCGCCCCTTCGCTGAAATTCCTTGCGTGGCCGCGCAGCTGTCCGAGCGCGCCGAATGCCTTTATCATCAGGGGGTTGAGCTCGTCGACACCGCCGGTCAGCATGATATCCGCCCTGTCTTCCCGGATGAAGCGGCACGCCATCATGAGCGCCGATTCCGCGGAGCAGAACCTCTCCACAAAGGTTACATTAGGGCCTTTCAGGCCATGTTCTATGGAAGCGTTGCTGGCAGGGGCATTGGGAACCGTGTTGGGAAAAAGCATGGGCGCCAGCCCTTCGGCTCCCCTGGTGAAATAGCTCCTGAGAAATTCCTCCGAATTGGCTATGCCGCCGAATCCGCAGCCCAGCACGATGCCGATCCTCGTCGGATCCGTCGAGCCGGTGTCCATGCCCGCATCCCGAAGCGCCATGCCCGCGGCGATAACGGCAAACAGGCTGCACCGGTCAAATTTGCGGGCCTTGAGAGGCGGAATGAAATCCGAAACCTTGAAGTTCCCGATCTTCCCCCACAGGTATCCGCTCCCAACGCCGAAATCTTCAGGAATGGGCTCCAGTCGGCTCTTTCCGTCCGCGAGTGCCTCCCGGAGAGGTCCCGTGCCCAGGCCCGCGGGTGAAATGGCCGCAAGGCCGGTAACGGCGATTGACATTTCTTTTCCGTTCATTTTCCCAGCACCAGAGAAGTGGTATTTCCGCCAAAGGCGAAGGAATTGGAAAGGGCGACCCCCATCGTACTCCGCCTGCCGCCCCCATGGCAGTATTCGATATCGCACTCCGGATCGGCGCCCCTGTAATTGAGGGTCTGGGGAATCAGTCCCGCTTTCAGGGCGATAACCGTGGCAAGCGCTTCAATGGCCCCGGCGGCGCCGAGGCAATGTCCCGTCAGCCCCTTGGTCGAGACGAGCGGGACGTCCGATACCCGATCGCCGAAAACCATCTTCATCGCCATGGTCTCCACCACGTCGTTCAGCGGCGTTCCCGTACCGTGGGCGTTTACCCAGCCGATTTCCTCCGGCGTTATCCCCGCGTTACGGATGGCATCCGCCATTGCCCTTGACGCCTCTGTTCCGGTGGGCTCCGGAGCCGTCATATGATGGGCCTCTCCCGCGACGGCATATCCGAGGACCCGGCCGTAAATAACCGCCCCCCTTTCCAGTGCGGCGGTTTCTTCTTCCAGGACTAAACAAGCGGCCCCCTCGCCAAGGGAAATTCCCCGGCGGCCCAGGCTGAAAGGCGAACAGGGCTCCCAGTCCACCACCCTTAGCGAGTTGAACCCGGCGAAGGTGAGGATTGAAAGGGCATCGGATCCGCCGCAAAGGACGGCCTTCAGCCTGCCGGTGGCAATGAGGTCCGCACCCCAGCCTATGGCCGTGGCCGACGACGAACAGGCTGTCGTAATGCTGCCCTGATACCCTCCGAGGCGGTACATCTCCGAAATGGCAGTGGTGGTACGATCCGGGAGTATCCCCCGTAAGAGCGAAGGATGGCCCTTACCGTTCGAAATGGTCTCCCTGAGCCAGTGCTCGCCCTGGAGCATGCCCGCGGCCCCGGCGCCCATGCAAACCCCGATGTCATATGGTGAATAGCTGTCCCTGACGCCGCTGTCCGCGAGGGCCTCACCCGCCGCGATCACACCGAACTGGTCGGCCCGGGAAAGTTTCGCGGCGGTTCTCCGGTCGAAATACGACGTGGGGTCATAATTCCTCACCTGCGCGCCGATTTTCCCCGGAAAAGGAGCGACGTCGAAAAGATCAACGGGACCGATTGCGCTTCTGCCCCCAAGAAGGGAGCCGGTGAAGCCGGCAACGCTTTTTCCCGCGGCGCAGAAAATACCGAGTCCTGTTATGGCTATGCTTTTCTTCATCATAAAATTCAACAATGGGAACGGCGGTCCGCGGACCGCCCGGATGGTACGAGGCAAGGCCTCGTACGAAATCAAAGTTTTCCCTGCATGGTTTCAATAAGCGGCCATTTTAACAATTTCCGGCAAAAAGGAAAAGCTAAACAATCCCGCCGTCCACGATAAGACACTGTCCGGTAATATAAGCCGCCCGTTCCGACGCGAGAAACGCCACTGCCTCGGCGACCTCTTCGGGCCGGCCGATGCGGCGCAGGGAGGAGCTTTTGACTATGGAATCGACAAGCTCCTTTTTCAGGGAAGCGACCATCTCGGTATCGATGAGACCCGGGGCAACCGCGTTCACCCTGATCCCCATGGAGCCCAGTTCGCGGGCAAGCGAACGGGTGAAGCTGATCGCGGCCCCCTTGCTGGCGGCGTAGTTGGTCTGGCCCGGATTGCCGGTAAAGGCGGAAATGGACGAGATGTTGACTATGGCGCCGCTGCGCTTCCCGATCATTTTCCTGACCCCCCACTTGCAGCAATGGAAAAGCGGATAGATATTCGACCTCACCACTTCGTCCCAGTCCGCCTCCGACATCATCGGCAGGTATGCGTCACGGATGATCCCGGCGTTGTTGACCAGAACGTCGATGCAGCCGGCCTCTTTCGCCGCCGCGTCCATCAGGGCCGCCGCGCCGTCGGAAGTGCTGACGTCGGCCTTTGCCACGGTGATTGTTCCCGCCAGCCCTTCCGCTTCTTTCATGAGGTTTTCGGCAGCCGCGTCATTCCGCAGGTAGGCGGCATACACCCGCGCCCCTTCTCCGGCAAACCGCAATGATATTGACCTGCCGATGCCTCTCGTCCCGCCGGTAACGACAACTGTTTTATCCTTGAATTCCATTTCAGACCTCTTCTTATGTGTCAAAAACTGACTCTATGCCTGCCGACCCACCCTAACGGGCGCGGGGAGTCATGCAAAAGCCCTGTTACCTTGACCTATTGCGTTGTGCCCTGGGTTCCCTGCATCGGCTTCATCCGGCTCCTTCCCAGTCTCTTCATCAGTTTCCAGAGGGGGCCGCGAACCCGGAAATGCCGGATCGCCGACAGCATTGCGTCGCTCATGTTTATCTCAAGGCCGGGCACGACCCAGTTCTTCCTGAGCATGGCCTGCTCGGTCACCATGTCGCACAGGACGCCACGCAGTTTTTCCGGGATATAAAAGACCGGTTTGAGCAGATCGGTCGACTCCGTGACGATTTTTTCCTCCAGCGCCAGCCTGTGCAGGGGAGTACCCGGATATATCCTGATCCCTGTCATTCCTATAACGGCGGTGGGCGCCACCTCGTCCATAAGGGCAAAGCTTTCCATGATTGTCTCTTCGGTTTCTCCCGGACCGCCGAACAGGATATAATGGGCGAAGTCCACGCCATGGTCTCGGCAGAGCCTGGAAGACGTCCGGATTTCATCCACTCCGAAGGATTTGCCAAGGTTTTTCAGCATCACCGGCGATCCCGAGTCGGTGCCGAATTCGAATGCGTCACACCCGGCGGCAACCATGAGCCCGACCAGCTCAGGGGTAATGAACCGCGGATTGATGAACGCCGACCAGTTCACCGCCAGGCCGGCGTCGATGATCGCCCGGCAAAGGTGTTCGGCGAATTCCGGGGGATAATTGAATATGTCGTCGACAAAATATATGTAGTCGACTCCATACCGGTCCGCAAGTTCGCGGATCTCGCCGATGATGTCGTCGATCGGCCGGAGGCGAAGGCCGCTCCCCTCGATAAGCGGGTAGGTGCAATAGATGCAGGAAAAGGGGCATCCCCTCTTGGTCTGCAGGTTGGCCATACCGCCCTCGCGGCTGTAGCGTTCCACGTTGAAGAGGCTCCGGTCGGGACGACCAATCTTTTCTATGGTCCGGGCCTTTTGATGGCCGGTTGCGCCGCGCGCCAATACTCCGGGAAGGCAGGCCGGGTTTTCTCCGCGGGCCAGAAGGGAAACGATCTCCACCACCGTCTCCTCGCCTTCGCCGACTACTCCGTAATCTCCACCGAGCATCGACATGATTTCGGCCGGCATCAGGGAAAAACCGGATCCGCCGAGAATTACAGGCGCGCGGCCGTTGCAGGATTCGACAACCGCCGTTATTTCTTCCAGGTATGAACGGGCGGAAGGATAAGTCACATTGTCGATGTTTCTGATGGAGACTATTACGGCATCCGGGTTGAATTCCTCCACGGAGCGCGACACATCCGCCGCCGGGTCAGTGGCGAAGCAGAGGTCAAGAACCTTCAGGTCGTGCCCCGCCTCCTTCAACGGTCCGGCCAGGTAAGCGAGGCCGATGGGGAACACCGGATAGGGACTCATTTCACGATTGGCGGAAACTAGCAGAATGCGCATCAAATCTCCAGGTAGGCCATCAATTCTTCAAGGCGCGTTTCAATGGCCGGCGGCAACCGATACTGCAGGGTCCCGTTCCGGTCGGTCAGCACGTGCACGGTCTTTCCCTCGGCGCAGACGGCGCCATCCGCGCCGAAAACGGTGCAGACGAATTCCAGCGTAGCCGTCCGCGTCCGCCGCACCGATGTCATTACCCGCAGCTCTTCGTCAAAACGGGCCGGCCTCTTGTACTGGAGCTCAAGCGTCACCACCGGGGCAAGGTACCCCGCCGCGGCGATCTGCTCGGCGTTCAGGCCGAAGCGTCCGGCCAGATCGTTGCGTCCGACTTCCATCCAGGTCACGTAATGGCCGTGCCAGGCAACCTTGTAGGAGTCCACCTCGCTGAACCTGACTTTTATCCGTGTTTCATGGTATTTCATGGAGTTACCGACGAGCGGCCTCGCTTTCTATCCAGCGGTTGTATTTCTTCAGGGAATCTCCGGCGCCGACCTCGAAAAACCTCGTTACGCCGGCTTTCCTAAGGGCCCTGTAGCTGTTTTCCCAGTAAACGGGAAGGGTCAGTTCGCGCATCATGAAATCGGCTATATCTCCCGCCGCCAGATAATCCTGATCGATATGGTTCATGAGCGGCACAGCCGGATCCCGATACCTGTAACCGGAAAAAATCTCCCGCATCTCGCTTTCCACCGCCGACATCAGAGGGGTGTGAAGCGGCGCGTCGCAGGGAAACAGTTTGACGGAAAAAGCCCCGGCCGCCAGGGCTTCCGCTTCGGCTGACTCAGCCGCGCGCCGCTCCCCCGAAAGGAGGAAATGGCGGGATGTGTTCAGGTTGGCCGGATATACGCCGTTATTTTCCGCGATGGAGAGGACTGGCTCCATGGCAAGCCCCACAATGCAGCAGAGCGCGTACTCCCCGGTTTTGCCCATTCGGGAAATCGAGCGTCCAACCCTGAAAGTCAGTTCCACCGCGTCTTCCTCGGCGATGGCGCCGCAAACGGCCAGCGAGGGATAAATGCCCATGCTGTGCTCCGCGATCAGGTCGGGCCTGGCGCCCTCCCGTCCCAGCCGTCTTGCCGTGTACAGGCTCATGGAAACCCCGTAAACCTGCAGCTTGACGCTCTCGGGCTCTTCTTCGCCCAGCCAGGAAAAATCCTCCAGGTTGAATTTCGCACTGCTCCGGACAATTTCGGCAATTCCGGCAAAATCTTCATCGTCAGGCATCTGTCCATTGCAAAACAACGGCTGGCCCGGAAACATGAAACAGTTCATAATTTATGCTAACCTCAAAAAATAAAAATGCAGAGGCGACGAATTTCTCGCCCCCGCCATAATTTCAACCCTATTTCACGCGCTTCAACGCGCTCCTGAATCCGAAATTCATCGGCCCGAAAACCTGCACCGACCGGTGCAGCTTGAAAATACGCCTGAACATGGAAGAGAACGAGTAAAACGACCTGTTGAGCCGGTCGTGACCTTCCTGCAACTCCTCCACGGTCATGGCCGAAGGCCTGAAGGTCACGTGACCCATGTCGTAGTCCCGCCATTCATTGGACAGAATCCTCCCCTCGGCCAGAAGCCGGGCACGCACCGAGGTGCCCGGATACGGCGTCAGGATCGGAAAGATGGCGGCCTCGAGGCGCGCCTTCTCGCAGAAACCGAGGATTTCATCAAATACCGCCGGAGTATCGCCGTCGCTGCCAAGAACAAAGGAGCCGAGGATGCCGATGCCGCTGTCCCGGAAAATTCCGGCGGCCTCCAGATAGTCGAGCTCCAGGTTGGTCTTTTTCCCCATGGCGGCAAGGGTCTCGGCCTTGAGCGACTCGAACCCGACAAACATGCCGATGCAGCCCGCCTCGCCGGCAGCCCTGATCAGCTCAGGGTCGCGGGAAAAGTCGATGGGAGCGTGGGAAAGCCATTTGAAACCCATACCACGCATTCCGTCAAACAGGGCCATCGCGTAGGCGCGGTCGGCGACCAGGTTGTCATCGACGAAGAAGGCGAAAGAATTTTTTCGGCGCAGCACTTCCAGTTCCGAAATGACCGAATCGACCGGCCTTTTCCGGTATTTCCTTCCGTAAAAGGCGGTCACGGAACAGAATTCGCAATCGTGGGGACAGCCGCGGGTGGTCTGCAGGGTATTGGTCAGCAGGTATCTTTTGCCGTCGAATATCTCCCGGCGCGCGACGGGCACTTCCTCCATGGCCGCCGGCAGGTCCGACCTGTAAGTATTCCGGAGCGTCCCCCGTTCCAGGTCGGCCAGAAGCCGCGGCCAGACGAGCTCGCCCTCGCCCGTCACCACGGCGTCCGCATGCAGGAGGCCCTCTTCGGGAAGATTGCTCACATGGAACCCTCCCATGACTACCGGAACATTTCTTTCCCTGAATTTATCCGCTATCTCGTATGCCCTGGGGGCTTGAGGGGTCATGGCGGTGATAGCCACCAGATCCGCGTCCGCCGAAAAATCTATCCGTTCGATATTTTCGTCGCACAGCCCGACATCCCAATGGGGGGGCGTAACCGCCGCGAGAGCGGCGAAGGACAGCGAGGGGAATTTGAAAGCGAGCTCACCCCATAGGCTTTTTCTCGGCCAGCCGGGGGTTATCAGGAGCAGTTTCACTTCCTGTTTTCCGCTATGTACCCGGCCATGCTTCGCACCGACTGGAAGACTACCGCGCCGGTCTCGGCATCAGGCACGATGACGCCGAAATCCTTTTCCATGGCCACTACCAATTGCAGTGCATCTATGGAGTCCAGCCCGAGGCCCTCCCCGAACAGCGGAGCGTCGGTTTCGATGTCATCCGGCGTCATCTCCTCGATGCGGAGACTGTCTATTATAAGCTGCTTGACTTGTGTAATCAATTCATCGTTTATCAAGAAATCATATCCTCCCATAATTCCCGTCTTTCAGCCGCAGGCAGCTTGCCGACGGCTTCTTGATTGGTCTGTATATGTTCTTCACGCGTCACAGTCGATCAACCTGACCGCCGTTTCTCGCGTTATCCGACACCCGCCAATAGTCGTAAAAATTGTACCATTGATCGGGGTATTCCCGGATATACCGTTCGAATACGCGTAAAATCCGCGCCGTCCCTTCCAGGACCGCATTCTTGTGGGAAGAGTGTCCTCCGGCGAAATAAACCGGGGCCTCCATGACAGTCGAGTAACGGTTTCCTTCCAGCGGGACGAATACCGGGAACACGGGCGCGCCGGAAGCAAGCCCGAGGTAGGCGGCGCCCAGGGGAATGGCCGCCGGCCTTCCGAAAAATTCCATGACCGCGGTATGTGAAGAACCGTCCCTGTCGCCCAGCAGCGCAAGGATCTCGTTGCGCCGCAAGGCGTTGACCGCCTCTATAATTGCAAGCGGAGACGTATCGTTGCGGTCAACATATATGAAATTTATTCCGCGTTCGGCCCGGACCTTTTCGCGCAGTTCGTTGACCTTCTCGTCCGGTTCCCGGAAGGTGAGCACGTTGATCCGGTATCCCATTTCCGCGAGCCCGAGGCCGCCCAGTTCCCAATTCCCCAGATGGGGGGAAATGAGGATGGCCCCGTTGCCGCGAGCCATGGCCTCATCGAGATAATGCCCGCCCGACCTCCTGCCTATCATCGAATTCAGCCGCGACCCCCGCCATCTCATCATGAGCAGGATGTCGACCCAGTTCCGTGAAAATTTGTAAAAGGTCGAAATAACGAGACGTTCAACATCGCGCCGGCCGGTCACGGCACGGATATTGGACCTCACATGGCGACGTATATCCCGCAGCAACAGGTAAAATATGCATCCTGTAAACATTGCGCAGGCCGGATGTAGAAACCTCGGCACAAGCAAGGTGAACAGCTTTATGAAAAAGAGATTCAGACCGCTGTACAGTCTCACCGTTTGCCGCTCAGCATCCCCGATTTGCCCTGCCCGGCGTTTCCGCAGAAATCCCTTTCCCACACCTGATCGGCTATCTCCGCGTAGCGACCGGAATATTCGTCCATTCGCGAGGAAAGTCCGGTAAATATTTCGCCCGCTCCGGCATGGGTGGGGTAGACTCCCTCCGTTTCGAACAATTCCCTGCCCACTTCCGGGTGATCGATGAGCATGCACGGACGGAGCAGGTTCCTGTGTTTGCCCTGGACTTCCCGTATGGTACGGAACAGGGGTGAATTCAAGGCCTCTTTCAGCGTGGTCCGGCGGATGTTGTCGACGGCGAAATGGCCGAACACGCAGGGTTCGATGTCGCCGTTGGCGTTTATGTGAAAATATTTCCTGCCTCCGGCGATGCATCCGCTGATGATCGGGCCGTCATTCCAGAAATCGACCATGATCAGGGGTTTGGAGGCGCGAAACTCTATGGTGCGGCGGCGCATCAGGTCGCGCTGTTCCGGAGTGGGCATGAGGGAAAGATCCGGATTCCTGCCGATCGGAACATAGGAAAACAGCCACAGGGCAAAGCATCCCTTTTCCACCAGCATATCCATGTACCTGTCGCTGGTTATGATGTCGGTATTGCGGCTGGTCTGGGTAAAGGAGCCGCAGAATGACAGCCCCGCTTCGCGCAGCATGTCCATGGCCCGCATCACTTTCCCGAAATGCCCCGGACCACGCCGCTCGTCCGTTTCTTTTTCATACCCTTCGAGGGAAAAAGCAGGCATGACATTGCCCGCCTCGATCAGCATTTTCACCATCCGCTCGTCTATGAGCCCGCCATGGGTGAAAACGAGAAAGACCATGTCGGAATGCTTCCTGAAAATTTCGAATATGTCCTTTTTGAAGAACGGTTCCCCACCCGAGATGACGGCGAAATAGACTCCCATTTCCTTCATCTGTTCGAGGATGGAATCGATTTCCTCCAGGGTCAGCTCCAGGGACCTTTCGTAATCGCCCGCGTAACAACCGTAACAGGAAAGATTGCACTTCATGGTGGGGCTGATTACCACCGTGGACGGGGGATAGAAACCTTCCCTGTCCGCCCATGCCTTGCGCTTGTTGGTCCCGGAGAGGAGATGATTCACCGCCAGGTTGGTAATCCACTTGTCGCGCTGGTTCGGGTGTAGATCACGCAGGATGCGCCGGGGAAACTCTATGCTGGGATGGTTTTCCCGGATCAGCCCGCGTATCCACCTGATGCGCTCCCGGTAATAGTCCTTCTTCGGCAGCAATTCCATGAGGTAGGTCATCCGCACCAGGTTTTCCGTCGATGAATTGGTCGCCATCGACAAAAGGAGCGAAACGATCTTTTCCATCGAATAGTTTTTCAGATTCTGCAGCATGGTAATGATTTCCCGTTTGTTGATATCCCCGCGAAAAGGCAGACTGAAGGCAGTAGAAGCACGGAAGTGAGACGTAAAAAGTTAGAAGCATTACTCCGCACTTCACATTTTCCGTCTTACATCTCACTTTTCACTGCTTTATTCCCTTGTGCCCTCTGCCTTGCTCACATATACTTCAAAAACGTCATGCATATTCTCCATGTATCCCGGACAGGCTTGTAATGGCTTGTCGCCCGGCCGTCCGCGACTCTGGCCGCAACCGGAATGGAACCGATCCTGAAACCTCCCCGCCATGCCTTCATGAGAATTTCCATCTCCATGTCGTAACCTTCGGCGGAAAGTTCGATTCCACCCAGAAGCCGGGAGGAGTAATAACGATATCCCGACTGGCTGTCGTTTATGACAAAGCCGGTCCTTTTCTGAAAGCACCAGACGCCGAAACGGTTCCAGTACCTCCGCAGGCCGGCCATCTGCTCGAACTGCGACCTGCGCGAGGCGACAAGGATATCGTAACCCTCCCGCACCGCGGTGGAAGCAATGAGCGGGATGGCGGTCGGGTCATGCTGGCCGTCCGAGTCGAGGGTTATCACGCCGGAAAACCCCTTCCCGACGGCCCAGGCGAAACCGGTGCGCAACGCGGCGCCCTTGCCGAGATTGACGCAGTGACGGATAACCGTCACGCCCAGGCGCTCCAGGCGGTCGGCAGTGGAATCGGTGGAACCGTCATTCACCACGAGGATCGGCATGTCTAGACGCCGCACTTCCTCGACAACCCCGGTAATGGTTCTTTCGGCATTAAATGCCGGTATTACTATACAAATTTGCACTGTTCAACCAAGTCACAAAGCGTGCCAAAACGAAAACGCTCAAACAGATATTTAAATCTTTCGCCGGCATCCTTCCTCGGGCCGTAAACGGCAAACGCCCTGACCGGCGGAAGCTCTAACCGGGGTCCGTCCGGTTCCATTTCCCGTGGATGGAGATAGAGCACCGCGGGAAAACCCTCGTCGTTCAAACTCCGCACGGTACCGCAAATCATTTTCATCGGGAATAATCTGAAGCCCCATCCCCCTCCGGTTGGGAGGTTGCAAAACATGGAAGGAGTGACCATCGGCGGGATTTCCACGATGCTGCCGGCGCCTGCCCGTCTTCGAAAAGGAGTTCGGCGCCCCGAGCCGTTTCCGATCAGGGGAAGCGGATTCAGGCTTGAATCGTATAAATACCCCTCATCCCGGAGTATGTCGAACGCCCAGGAAACCCTATCTCCCATTGACCACTGGGGCGCCCTGAAGCCTGTCGGCCTCTTTCCGCACTGAAGTTCCAGTATTTCAGCCGTTCGCTTCAGTTCGTCCCTGAACCGCCGGGGATCCAGGCTGGTGACCAGTTCGTGCGAATATCCGTGCGAAGCGATCTCATGCCCCTGCGCAACTATCATGGGAACCAGTGCCGGCTCATTTTCGGCCACGCTGCCGAGAACGAAAAAAGTGGCCTTCACACCGT
>DASRZQ010000098.1:0-10979 GCA_035686205.1 Geobacteraceae bacterium | reverse complement strand
GAACCTTAACGCTTTATTGCGGTGCTCGAAACGGCTCCACCGTAGTCTCCTTTTCCGGTCCTTAAGGTCGTTTCCAGGCTCCTGATCAGTTAATGCAGCAGGCAAAAGCCCCCTTGCAGAACAAGGGGGCTTTTTTTTGTGATCTGAATTTTTCAGCCTTCAAGAGATTATCGGCCAGTACCCAAAAAAATACCATCTGCGGGCAGCATATTTAACTTGTTTTCTGCCTTCAGGCTTACAGATAATCACGAAACTTAACCAGCAGATAGAAGCAGAGTATTCCCCCCGCCGCCATTAGTATGTCACGAATCCAGGGAATCGGCCGATCGAGCGCCGAATAAATCATCGGATCAAAAAAAGCGGTAGTCAGCAGGCCAATCGCCCCCCATGTGAGGAGTTTCTTCACAATTAATCACCTCGGTATGTGGAATATATAAATCTATAGCGGCTCATTTTATCCGCATCCTGCTTGTAACAAAACAAGATATCCATGAACCAGCGGGCAAGGCAAGCAAATTCTTTCGCGCCGGAGAACATAACCAGGTCCGGCCGGAACGGCAAGGACATTTGACAGGGAACATATACTCTTTTTGTGTTACCGGCAGGTGGATCAAATCCGTAATCAAGGGTACTTGATTCCATTCTTCAATTCCGGGGAAAAAATCATTCTTTGGAAGGGGTTGACATTCCTTTTATTCATAATTAAAATGCCCCCTGTTTATTTTGTATACAGAATAAACAGGGGGAAATTTCTGTTACGACGGGAACTAATCCATATGGGAGGATATGATGAGTGACTTGAAAAAAGTTGAAATTCCATTTAAAAAGGGAGACATCGTAAAGTTTAACGATACCGGCCATGTCGCAAACGTGATGAATGTTCTTGAAACTCCATGCATGCAGGCGATAATTCTCGATAACGACAGGAATGGTAACCCGGGTTTATACAGGCTGGAAATAGACCCTGAGAAAATCGCCCTGAACGGATGGGAAATTACAAGAATCAGGTAACCGGCCTGAAAAGGTCAAACAAAGAAACCCGCTTTGGCGGGTTTTTTTGTTTTTTCATCATGCTTCTTCAACCGTTTTTTCGGGAGTAATTTATATCCTGACGCAAAAATGCTTCCAGTGTAGCGTCAAAAAAGGATTTCCGACACTGAACGTCATTAATGTTATCGTGCTGAAGCAATCTGAAAAATCTGCATCCGCCGAAGCATAACGGCAGATAGGCGCAATCGAGGCATCGGTCTTTTTTCCAGACATTCAGGTTGAGGGCTTCGCGGTAATCCCGAACACCGTTCCACAGATTGCCGATTTCATGGTCTTTGCGGCCGATAAAAGCCGGACACTTGTAAATGCTCCCGTCATGGTTCACTATGAAGTTGTCCCGGCATTCGATAAAACAGGCGGCAGAAATCACTTTCGGCGTTGGAAACCCCCTGCGCAGAGTCTCCTCCCTCAGAAAAATTGCAGCATCAACCAGCCATGGCTCATCCGGCGAAACACATCCGTCGGAAAATTCGGGCGTAACATATTCACCCAAAGTTTTAGTGATTGGAGCAAAAACAACCGCCGCCAGTTTGTCCGGAGTAATCCCTCTGTCGAGGAAAAGGTCGAGGAGCTGCGGGAATTGCCGGTAATTATCCTGTGTAAAATTGCCTCCCGTCTGCACTTTCACTAATCCGCAAACGTCCTTCAGATTGTTTATTATGGCATCGAAACTGCCCTTGCCAGATACGAAAGGCCGCCAGTAGTCATGATTTTCACGCGGACCGTCCAGCGTGATCTTGGCGCTCTTCAGGCCCAGCTCCGCCAGTTCTTCAGCGACCTTGCCGGTGAAAAGGGTGCCGTTTGTGATCAGAGCGGAGGAAAATCCTGCCCCTTTGCTTTCCGCCGCCTGTTTGAGTTTGCGCGAAATTTCCCTGATCAGGTCAAGGCTGAGCAGCGGCTCACCGCCATAAAAGTAAACCGACAGCTCCTTGCCCCGTTCAATACAGTTCTTGGCGGCGAATTCTATTAGCGCTTTCGCCGTTCCGCCGGACATGTGATGTTTCCCCTTTCTGTTACCTTCGAAGCAATATCTGCATGCCAGGTTGCAGTCCAGGTTGACCACGGCGGTCAGGCGGCATTCCTTGCTGCGCCTGTTTGCTTCTTCCATTGCATCGAGCATTTCCAGGCGCTCCGCTTCCGGGTCTGGCACAAGGAAGCCGAGACGGCAAAGGGTATGCTTGATTTCTGGCGAAAGGTTTCCAGCTTCAATGGAGTGCAGAACAGAATGAGGCACAAGAATCTTGGACAGCCATCGGGTCGAAAAAATAAGAGATTGGGAGGGATTTTCGCAACAGGGATATGTTTTTACATATCTGGAAAGTCGCATGGCATGATTTATCCTTATTTATGAAAAAAATGTTTTGTCGATTACCGGTAATATCCATCGTTGTCAACGGAAATATTTTTACTGACTGTATGCGTTTCCAGCCGACGTGCCGATTGGCTTGTATTTTTTCGAAATCAGGAGAGAGAGTTTACTGGTGTTCATACATGAGAAAAAACGGGAATTGTGTATATGTTGCCTCATCAGTTTATTTCTATGCTTTCAGGTTGAACGTCGGCACAAAAAAAGGGGATGAATCCCCTTTGTAAATTAATTTAATAACAGAGACGGATTAGAAAAGCCAACAAGTGCACCACCAGCAAGTCGGATTCTCGGGTGAATCCTTCATGCCTCCGTCAAGGATAATGATTTCAGTTTCTTTCATATTACCTCCTGAAGAATAGTAATTTGCGGAATTGAAGCTGTTGATAAGTTAATACTGGATAAAAAAGGTTTTGTCAAATGGTAAAATTAATTTTTTTTAAATTTTGTAAATAATTAACAAATTTTTCTTAGAAATCAAACCTTGCGCCGCCTTCGAACCAGCGTCCGGGATTTCTGGTAAAGCTGATGGGAAACTGGGCGCTGTTAAATATGTTGTGGGCCGTAAAAAACAGTTCGACGGTCCTGTTTTCATTGGTAAACACCTTTTTCGACAGATTGAGGTCCCAGGTCATTGCGTTAAATTTTCCCTGTTCCGGAGGAGGGATAATCCATCTGATATAGTGCCCTTTTAAGGTTGCCTGAAACGTCTTTTTGTCGTCATACTGAATGCCCGCGTCAATTGTGTACTTGGGCGTGCCGCTGATTTCCGCGCCCGTTTCGCGGTCCTTTGCATCCAGGTAAGCGTAGCCTGCCATCAGGGAGGTGTTGTAAATCGGCATAGTCTTTATCTCCGCCTCGACCCCCTGGCGCCGCTGTTTTCCCTTGTTGATGTAAGTGAAGGGCTTGCTTGACGGTGGTTCTTCCGTCAATACGTCATTTATGTCATGACGGAAAAAAGTTGTCTTTAACCAGAAGTAGCGGAGTGCTGTCGACTCAAAGCCCGCCGCATAAGACCATACGGTTTCCGGCTGTAAATTCGGATTTTTTATGTAGTCGAAATAATTTGATGAGGTAAAACCCAGTGGCGGACTTGTGAACCCTCGGGCCACGTCGGCGCGCAGGACGGTATTTCCGGCCAGCGTGTAGGTGACGCCGAAGCTCGGGCTCCAGAAATCGCCGCTGTTGCTGGTATAATCATAACGGAGTCCGGGGGTCAGCGAAAAATCGCCGTAGGTTAACGTGTCGTTGATAAAAATCGCCCATTTGTCCAGGTGCTGTTTTCCGTTCGTGATGATACTTCCTTCCAGTTCTCCCAGGTCGAAATCCAAACCGACAAGCATCTGGTGATGTTTCTCAGTCCAGGTCAGCTTGGCGTTTCCGCCGAAAATCGTGTCTTTGAGCTGAGAACTGCCCATTTCGATCCCGGTGTTCAGCTGTTGCGCTATAATACTGGCTTCTTTTCTTGCCGCATGCAGCGACAGGTCGAGAGAGAGGTCGTTGGTCAGCAGCCAATCCAGAGAAATTGTCGAAAAGAGATTTGCAAAATCTTCATTCTGGGAAACATTAAAATCGGGATTGCTGTACTCGAGGCGGAAACCGCTGTTGTAGCCGAATGTGAAGGTCAGGTCTGCCATGTCGGTGGCGGCCAGTTGCAGCTTGGTATACATATTTCCGCCGTTGAAGGAGTTGTGGGTAGTCAGTCCGTCGGAAACAAGTCCTCCACCGTTAAGATAGTACCCCAGGTCGCCGACTTTGCCCGAAACCTCGCCCCGGTAATCCCCCGTATTTCTGTTGCCGATGGATGCCGAGGCGGTCCCGCCGAATTTACGGGTGTCGTCTGGCGATTTGGTGATGATATTGATCACGCCGCCGAGCGATGAGCCCCATACAGACGAAGCGGGACCCTTGATAATTTCAATCCTTTCGATGTTCTGAACCGGAATGGCGCCAATGTCGGCGATGCCCTCGGCAAGGGTATTCTGGCTGACCCCGTCGATCATTACCAGCACGTGCCTCTCCGCGGAGCCCTGGATGAACACGTTCTGAAAGGCTCCGGGTCCGCCCCGAACCGCAACCTGTACGCCGGTTACATAGTTCAGAACGTCGGTGACGGTGTGGGCGTTAACTGCCTTTATGTCGTCCGCGGTTATGATGGTCACGTTTTCCGCGATCCGTGAAATCGATTTGGGGTAACGGGTGGGGGTTACCATGATGTCGTCATCGTTGTAAAACATCTTCAGGGTATTTTCTTCATTCTCCGGCTGCGCGAAAACGGGTCCGCACCAATAAAATGCCAGACCGATAAAGAAGAGGGTTGTTTTTATGAATTTTTTGTGCATAATTAAATTCTCTTATTATTTAACAGTTAATATATTTATTAAAATTTATATTTAGAAATGAAAACAAACCCATTCGCAACTTATCAGAATTTGTTTTTTTTGTCCAGAACGGTGTTCGCATGCTCAGGTTGTTTTTATTAACCGCGGCTATTTTTGTGGCCCTTTTGTCACAAGTCCGCCCGGCTTGCGCACGGGATGTGCTGGTTGTCCAGAATTACAGGGCAAATCCGTACACCGAGGCTTTGCAGGGCTTCAGGTCTGTCTGCAAGGCGAAGTCCAGCGAACTGGTCTTGTCGGAGATGAATGGCGAAGATGTTGTTGGAGAAATACGCAGAAGAAAGCCGGATCTTATCCTGGCAATAGGAATGGACGCCCTCCTGAAAGTCAGGAAAATCAAGGAAACACCCATCCTGTACCTTATGGTCCTGCACCCCGGGACGGTCCTGCGGGGAGAAATGAATATTACCGGGGTCAGCATGGTCCTGCCGCCTGAAAAACAGCTGTCGCTTCTGCACAGGTTTTTGCCGAACGTGAAAAAGATCGGCATGGTCTACTGCCCGAGAAACTCGGGTCATCTGGTTTCCCGCGCCTGCCATGCCGCCGCCAGAATGGGCTTGGAACTGAAAGCCTTCGGGACGGGGAGAGCCGAAGATTTCCCTGAATTGCTGAAGAGCATGAAAGGAAACGTTGATGCCTACTGGATGCTTCCCGACAGCACGGTCATTACTCCGGAAACCGTCGAGTACCTACTCCTGTTCTCCATGCGGAACAGGATTCCGATCATCACTTTTTCGGAAAAGTATCTGAAAATGGGCGCCTTGTTGTCTATGGAGGTCAATTCGTTCAAGATGGGCAAGCAGGCCGGCGAAATGGCGCTTAAGATATTATCGGGGACATCAGTCAGCGAACTCAAGCCGTTGGAGGCAATCGACGCGAATCCGACCTTGAATTTCGTTATCGCGGAAAAAATGGGCATAACTTACCGGTACGAAGGCGTCGACAGTTACGGGTTGGTTAAATAAAATCATGAAGATATCTGACATACTGAAAAAACTGAAGATAATCCGGGCAGAAAGCTTTACCTCAAAGATTTACCTGACCCACATTTTTTCCATTGTTGTTATTTCTCTGTCTTTTACGGCCTTTCATATCCATTACGAAAAAAAATCCAGAACAAGGGTTCTGATCAACAAGGGTGAATTGCTCGCCGCCCAGCTTGCCGAAAACGCCAGGATAGGGGCCTTTGCGGAAGACAGGGAACTCCTTGCCGATACTTTGCATTCGGTATTTCGGCAGAGAGATGTCCTTAAGGCGTTAATTTACGGCGAAAACGGGAAACTGCTCATAGAAAGGTGGAAACCGGATGCCGAGAGTCGCCGGGAACTCCGGACGGGGGAAGCCGGAAATGCGCAAAATATCATTGACCTGATAAGAAAATCCGGGAAACCCCTCTGTCTGCCGGGGGAAAACACCATCGATTTCTGGGCTCCCGTACAACACGAAACTGATTTTTATCCGCAGGAAGCCCTTCTCCTCACCGACAATCCGCAACAAAACAACAAGCGCACAATCGGTTTTGTCTGCCTGGTGATGGGAAAAAAACAACTTCACGAGGCATTTCAGATCCTCATATTTAACAGCATTATGATAACAGCCGTCTTCCTGGTAATGGCACTTGCCATTACCTACCTGGTGACGCGAAGCATTACGAAACCGCTAAAGGGTTTGAAGAAGAGCGTCAATGACCTGGGAAGCGGAGTCCTGGTAAAGAAAATTCCGGTCGAAACCAACGATGAGGTGGGAGAGTTGGCCGGCGCGTTCAATACGATGGCCGAGTCGTTGAAGATGCGGGAAAAGGAAAAGGACGAACTGGCGACGCAGCTTTTACAGGCGCAGAAGATGGAAGCCATGGGAACACTGGCGGGAGGAGTTGCCCATGATTTCAACAATATACTTACCGGGATAATAGGTTATGGAAACCTTTTGCGCGATGAACTCTGCGAAGACGGCTTGCACGCCAGCTATGCGTCCGAAATTCTCAATGCCGCGAACAAGGCTTCCGATCTGACACAAAGACTGCTGGCCTTCAGCAAGAAGCAGGCAATCAATACCAAGGTTATTAATCTGAACTACTCTATCCTCAATTTGAACAAATTGCTGCTAAGGCTTATCAGCGAAAATATCGATTTCAGAATTGATCTGACGGAAGAAGATCTGTATATCCTGGCCGACAAGGGCCAAATGGAGCAGATTCTGGTTAATCTTGTCACAAATGCCAGTGATGCGATGCCGGAGGGGGGAGTGCTGACGATAAGCACAAGATCCGTGGCGGCCGACAACGGCATACTCAGGACCTTCCGGCCCGGCAAGAACGGAAAATTCGCCTGCCTTACCATAACGGATACCGGGAAAGGAATTGATAAGGAAATAAAAGGACGAATATTCGATCCTTTCTTTACCACCAAAGAGGTCGGGAAAGGGACGGGGCTAGGACTCTCGATTGTATATGGAATTGTCAACCAGAGCGGGGGTTTAATCGAGGTCGAATCTGAACCGGATAAACAGACATCGTTTGTAATTTATCTTCCTTTAACCGAACCGCTGGACGAAGAGGAAGATACGGAGCAACCGGTCTTGCCGAAAGGCAATAATGAAACGGTCTTGTTCGCCGAAGATGATTTTGCGGTGAGGATGCTCGGAAAGAGGCTGCTGACAAAACACGGTTATCGTGTCATAGAAGCCGGAGATGGTGAGGATGCGGTCGTTAAATTTCTGGAAAACAAAGACTCAGTTCATATACTTCTGCTTGATGTTATAATGCCGAAAAAAAACGGCAAGCAGGTTTTTGAGGAAATAAGGAAGATCCGGCCCGACATAAAAGCCCTGTTTACAAGTGGTTATACATATGATGTCATCGGCGAACAGAATATCGAGGATGAAGGAATGGCCTTTATTTCAAAACCCCTGCAACCCTATGAACTGCTTAGAAAACTCCGCGCCGTGATCACGAATGAATACGTCCCGCGACCCGGAACGACTGAACAAAGCGGATTTACGGGTAAGCAATCAGTTTAATTCCACGTGCTTCAGTTTCTTTTTCTTCTTTCAGATAAATGTCATTGGATTTATGCGGCTGCGTCGCTCCGTTTTGCTGCAGTGTCCCGTCTGCCAGCAGGCTCATAATTCGGGCCATGCTGTGATTTCGGTCGATTGCCCTGCCATTCCTGACATTTACCATGAAAGCAAATGAAAAATCCCGGCCGTTTGCATCAATGCCGTATCCTGCAAGGGCGAAAACGTCATTCAGATGTCCCGTTTTAACGCGGAAACGCTGGTCGGTGAAACCGATCCTTCTCACCGTACCTTCAAAACCGGGACGGGGAAGGGTTTCGCGGAACCTGTCGAACCAGGGCTTTTTGGCGACTTCCCGCAGATAATGGGACATAAACCTGGCAGTTACCCGGTTCCGGCGCAGCAGTCCGCATCCGTCGGCAATTACCGCCTCGCCGGCCGGAAGATCTAAAGTGTTGAGGAAATCGGACACGGCCCTGGCTCCTTTAAAACGTGTCACCGGCGGCCCGAAATAGCGTTCTCCAAGGTAATCAGCAAGGCCCTGCGCCACGTAATTGCGGCTGTGTACGTTCATGTCGCGCAGCAGGCCGCAGATTTGCTCCTGGTTCCTTATTTCAACGGTCCGTTGCACAGTCTTCCATTTCCGCCTTCTTCCCTTGCGCACAACCTTGCGGCCGACATTCACCGTTTTGACTATGACCCCGCCGTGCTCGATGTAATCGAAAACGGCGCCGGTAGTGAACAGCTTCATGAGCGACGCCGGGACGAGTTGCCCCTCCCGTGAATTCCCGAAATCGGCTATATTTTCTCCGGTTTGCATATCGACAGCCACCAGCGCCCATTGGGCTTTTGCCGGGAGAAGGGATTCCAGATGCTTTTCCGCGTCCTGGTGATTTTCATACGCCTGGGCCGTAATAACGGCGAAACAAAAAACGGCTAAACATATAACTAAAAATCTGATGATTAACATTATTGGCATTTGCTCCATTTTAACAACAGGAATGAATTGATTTTTATACGGTTCAGAATTCTACGCCCTGTTCACGCAACTGCTTCAGGACAGTTTCCTTCCACCCGTTATTTGCCGCGGGGTTTGCCGGGCTCGGGTGCAGAATTTTGCCAATCTGCAGCTTCAGATCCCTCAACCCGCTTCTAATTTGAGCCTCCGCGAAGTTCCCGACTCCGACGACATGAGAAGGCCCGAGGCATTTGACCGTCCTGTACAGCGCATCGTCACATGCCGCAAACAGCGGCCGGCTATCGGCGGATTTCAGTTTGTCTGGAGTTATATTCCTTCCGTCCGCATCCAGGAACAGGAGCGGGCAATAATTTACCACAAAGAAACGATCGAAAAATTTGTCAGGTGTTCCGAAAATCTCCCGAAAAAGTCCCCACAGGCGTCGGCCGCTCACTTCACTACGTTTGCAGCGGAAACCCTCCACCCTTTTCTTCGGGTGCTCCCTGGGCGGTTTAGCCACCTCACCGTCAATTCCGAGCCAATTCCTGACAATTTCAATCTCTCCGAACGGTATGCCGGTCTGGGTCATGCCCCAGGGCCCCGGATTCATGCCGACGAAAACGGTCTCTTTCCTGCCCATACCGTAACGCTTCAGGTATTGGGCATGAGGGCCGGCGGCATAAACCAGTGGATTGTAAACGTAAGCGACCGGAGAGGAAAATTCAATATTTTCCAGCTCCTTGACCAGAGTTTCGGTGATCTTCAATAAATCCATTGATTTTCCATTTATTCTACCATAAAAATTTTATTGCGTGTCTCCACGCGGTCGCCGGGATACAGCTTTCTCCCCCTGCGAGTCTCGATCTCGCCGTTAACCGAAACCATCCCTCCATTTATAATGACTTTCGCCTCGCCCCCCGAAGCGGCAGCGCCGACTGCCTTGAGAAAGCTGTCGAGTTTTATGTACTCCGTGTCTATTTTCAAAGTTGGAATCTGCCCTTTCAAAATAACATTGCCAAGCTTATTTCAGACAACAGTTGTCTTCCGGATAATCAGGAAAAGCAAATAAATTTCACTTGGTATTTTACTTTTATCACGGAGACTTCCATTTCATCAACAATTTCTCCGGCTCCACGGCCTGCAGGGCAAGACTGCCGGCGATATAACACATGGCAAGTTAGTGCGCGGGAAGCGATACAGTCCAGGAAATTTTAAAGAAATTGATGTGTAGTACATTGATCTGGAGGGATGACTGCTCCGGGAGCCGAAATGTCGAGAATCCCTGAATTGCCGTGCTGGAGCCGGTGCAGTGTTCAAACGGACCTCCGGCAAAGTTCCCACTGCTGCGGTGAAGTGTTGAGTTTTCCGTTAAATCTGTGATAAGTAAAAGGTAAGAAAATTATGGAAGAGGAACATACAAATGATTACAACTTCTGAATTCAAGAAAGGTCTGGTTATACAGATCGATGGGGCGCCTTGTCTCATCATCGATGTGGTGTTCCAGTCTCCGTCGGCGCGCGGCGCGAATACCATGGTAAAAACCAAATATCGGAACCTCATTACCGGCCAGGTACTGGAAAAAACCTTCCGTTCCGGTGACAAGGTCGACGAAGCCGACTTCGAACGGCACAAGGGGCAGTTTCTGTATGCCGACGGCGTTAAGGGGATTTTCATGGATCTGGAAAATTATGAACAGTTCGAGCAGGACGAGGAGGCTTTTGCCCCGCTTCAGCCCTACCTGCTGGAGGGCACCGAAGTAATACTCGGGCTTTTCCAGGGCAGGATGGTCAATGTGGACCTACCCATGGTCGTCGAACTGACCATTACCGAGACCGCGCCGGTAATGAAGCATGCGACGGCTACCGCCCAGACCAAGGAAGCGGTTCTTGAGACCGGCCTGCGGCTCCAGGTTCCGCCTTATCTCGAAGCGGGGGAGAAGATCAAGGTCGATACCCGCGACGGGAGATTCATATCGCGGGCTTGACGAGGAATTCCGGAAATATCTATTGACACATGATGGAAATGGATATATAAATTGAGGTCTATTTCGCCCAGATAGCTCAGTCGGTAGAGCAGAGGACTGAAAATCCTCGTGTCGCTGGTTCGATTCCGGCTCGTGGCACCATATTATCAAAAAGTGCGCCACGAGATGATACATTTTGTTGCGCTTATTTATTTTCTATCTAAATGG